>DAOVCL010000122.1 GCA_030670005.1 Candidatus Zixiibacteriota bacterium
TCGTCCATAGTGGGCATAAACTCCGTGCCCACTGCTCGGAACAGAAACAGGCTGCCCACAAAAACAAGAAAGGCGATCGCCACCGTGATCCCGCGATGGCTCAGGGCCCAGTTCAAGACCCCCTTGTAGGCAGCTTCAAGACCGATAAACCATTTTTCACTGAAGTCGTGGAATCTTCGCAACCAGCCCTTCTGTTTCTCCGTTGGAGAGGGCACCCTCATGAACTGGGAGGAGAGCATAGGGGTGAGGGTTAAAGCTGAGAAGAGGGAGGCGGCCAGGACGATGATCAACACCAGTCCCAATTCCCGAAACAGGATTCCGGTCAAACCTTTGACGAAGATGATGGGGAAAACAATAGCGATCGTAGTGAAAGTGGAGGCTATCACCGCTGCACCCACTTCTCCTGCTCCATAGATGGATGCTTCCTTCCTGGATTCACCCTCAGACCGATGGCGGTAGCAGTTTTCATAGATGACGATGGCGTTGTCCACCACCATTCCCAGGGCGATGGCGATGGCCGAGAGAGACATCATATTGATGGTGTATCCTCCAGCGTAGAGAAAGAGGAAGGCGACGATCAAGGCCACCGGTATGGTCACACCAATTATGAAGCTGCCCCGCATCTCCCGCAGGAAGAGAAAGACAACCAGGATCACGAACAAAAATGCCCAACCAACGGTGCTGGCCAGGTTGCTGATGGACCTGACGATGAACTCAGAAGAGTCCATGGCCAGAACGACCTTCACATCAGTCGGCAGCCTCTTCTCCAACTTCGGGAGAGCCTCCTTGATGCGATTGGCTACTGTGACTGTGTTGGCCCCGGATTGCTTCTGCACCATAACTATCAGTCCCTGCCCCCCATTGATACGAACCCGGCGCTCAACCTCCTTGAAGGAATCCTCTACTTCTGCAATATCTTTCAAGTAGATGGGCGTGCCCTGGGAATTACCCACAATCACATCCCTGATCTCATCAACACTTTGAAATTCCCCAGGAACCCGGATGATGTAGTCTCTCCTCCCAATTTTCAGATCCCCGGCGGGCTGACTGAAATTCTCTGCTGCCAACATTCCTGTTATCTGATCTACTGAGAGGTGATAGGCCTCTAACCTCTGGCGGTCCAGATTCACCTGGATCTCCCGTTGCAGTCCACCCATGATAACGGTCATAGCGACCCCGGGGATGCGCTTCAGCGGATTGCAGAATTTCTCGTCAATGATGTCGTGAAGATCGGCATAGCTCTGCTCGGCCGTCACCCCAAAAACAACCACCGGCATCATAGAGATATCCATCTTGAAGAGCATAGGCTTCTCCGCATCCTCGGGCAATCGCCTGCTGGCAAAATCCAGCCGCTGCCGCACATCGTTGGCCACCTCATCCAGGTTTGTCCCCCAATCGAACCGCATAGATACCACCGAGAGGTCCTCCTTCGAGGTGGAGGTCACCTCTTTGATGTTCGGGACGGTGCTCACCTGCCCTTCAATGATCTTGGTCACCTTGGTCTCGATATCCTCAGCGCTGGCCCCCGGATAGCTGGTAATCACCGCCATTGTGGGCAGCTCCATCTTCGGAAAGAGATCGATGGGAAGCAGTCTCAGGGCCACCAGACCCAGTATCAAAATCGACACAAAGATCATCGCTGTGAAGACGGGGCGTCTAACGCCAAATTCGGGCAGTTTCATCAGATATTACTCCAATTTTTTACAATGAATTGGAGGGAATTGAAACAACCTTCTCCTTTTTTTACAATGAATTGAAAGGAATTGAAAAGCTTTCCCTCCCATTCCTTTCAACTGATTGTAACTATTCCCTCTCAATCTTCTGTATAAATTTTCCCTTTTTGTGCTTGTAGAAATTTTCCAGCCTCTTGAACTCAAGCTCAGGATTAGCAAAGTTGACCAGGAGTCCCACATCTAAATCCGTCGCACGTAGGTACGATATTACCTGTGCTTTGTGCTTGTCATTGAGTTGTTCTACGGCCTTAGCCTCTACAATAACAGTCCCGTTTACTAACATGTCTAATCTGTGGTTTCCAACTAAGGCCCCATCATAAAATATCTCCACCAGCTTTTCCTTTTCCACCCCCATTCCATTATTTTCCAGATCCACAGCAACTGCATTTTGATATATGCTTTCCAAAAAGCCTGGCCCCAATCTCCGATGGACATTATAAAATGACTTGATTATCTTAGATGTCAGTTCTGCATGCAGATATTCACGCATACCCCCCCCTTTTTTTTACAATGAATTGAGGAGATTTGAAAAAGATTTTCCCTTCCTTTCCCTTCAATTCTTTGTAGCTACCTGACTCAATTCTTTGTAACTATTTTAACCTCACTTCCATCCTTCAACATCTGCTGTCCCACGGTGACTATGGTCTCGCCTTCTTCCAACCCTTCCATCACCTCCACCTGATCGCCTTGGCTTGCCCCCAACTTAACATCTTTTCTCACTACCCTTCCGCCATTGACCACGAAGACATAGTTTGTCGTTCCGCTTTTCAAAATGCAATCCTCAGGGATGACTAAAACATCTTTGTGTTCAGCCACAAGCAACCTCACCCTGGCGAAATATCCCGGTTTCAACCTGTGATCCGGGTTGCGGATGCTGATCTCTGCCGGAGCCGTCCTGCTCATCGGATCAACCACCGGGCTCAATCCCGTCAGCCGTCCAAGGAAGACCTCATCGGGATAGGCATCTACCCGTATTTCTGCCTTCTGCCCTTTTTTCACCCTGGGTAGATCCCTTTCGATTATGTTTATCTTGACCTTCACCATATTCATAGAGACGATCATAGCGATGGGGGTGCCCATAGAGGGAGAAGGTTCTGGAGGGCTGACGCCACTTCCCTTATCCAAATAGACCCTTCCTACAATCCCGTCAATAGGTGAGGTAACCTCAGCGGGCTCGAACTTCAGCCCGGTTATATCCCGATCAACAATAGCGATTATCTCCCCCTTCTTCACCCTATCCCCCTCCTGCACTCTGTTCTCTATCAGCTTTCCAGAGACCTTGGGGTAGACCAGGATTTGATCCTGGGCCTTTATGTCCCCGGTAAATGAAAGCTTCTCCACGATATTACCTCTTTTGACGGTATCCACCTCTATAGGCACGGCTTTGACCTCCTCCACAACCACCTTTTTTTGCTGCCCCGCCTTGTATCTGTTTACCCCCCTATATCCCACAAAGCCAATACCAGCTAAGATCACTATCCAGATAATTGCCTTCTTCATCTTCTCACTCCCTTTGGTTGGGTCACTCTATAACCCCTATAGCCCTCTGAAGCCCGGCAATGGCCAAGATTAGATCGTGCAAAGCCTGATAATGATTGGTCTTGGCCTGGGTCAAGGCTAACTCCGCGCTCATCACATCCAGACTGGTCACCATCCCTTGCTTATACTGCTCCTGGGCGATCTCCACGCTTCTTTGGGCCTGCCTGAGGTTCTCTTCACTGGTGCCAATTATATCCTCTGCCTCCCTTAAGGATAAATAGGCCCCTCTCACCTGGAGCTTAATCCCCTCCTTTAACTCTTCCTCTGCCAACTCTATCTTATCCACGGTCACCTTTGCCTCCTGAACCCTGGCCCTGGTATGGAAACCATCGAAGATGGGTAGGGACAAAACCAGCATACCCATGTAGCTTTTATCCCATTTGTCCCAATCGAAGGAGAGGCTATTATTTTCCCCCTTGTAGCTTGCTACAAAGGCTAGGCTGGGGTTGTCGTTGGCCTGGGCCAATTTGACCATCCTCTCCCCCATCCTCTTCTGATACTCAAGCTGAGCTATTTCGGACCTGGTCTCCAGAGCTATCCTAAGACAATCCTCTAAGCTGAGCTTGTAGGTAGTTCTCTTCAATTCCCCCTCAACCTCCATCTCCGTAGCTAAGTCTACCCCCAAGGTGTTCTTCAAGCCCATAAGAGCCAACTCCAATCCATTTTGGGCCTTGATCACCCCAGGCTTGAGGTTGGCCAAGGAGACCTCGGCCCTGAGGACATCAAACTCGGAGGCCTCTCCGGCATCGTATCTGATCCTGGTCACCCTCAGGTGTTCCTTAGCCAGTGCCTCCGCCTCCTCGGTGACCTTGACGAACTCCTCAGCCAAAAGGACTCCGTAGAAAGATCTTTTCACCTGATAGATGGCATCCTCTTTTGATTGCCTATATCTCTCCTCAGTAACCTTTAAATTCAACTCCGCTGTTTTGTAACCCTGCCATATCCTGCCCCAGGTAAAGAGTGGCTGGGTCAGGCTCAGGCTGCCAATATAATCCCTGGTGAAATCCATTTCCACCTTCCTTGTTGCCCCTGGAGGAAGCCTCGGATCGAACTCGCTGACAGGAAACTCTATCTCAGGGACTCCCTCGAAGAGGGTATAGGAACCCTGGCCGCTGAGCTGAGGGAAGAACCCGGATCTGGCCTGTTTGACCTTTGCCTGAGCTGTCCTTATATCCTTCTCGGCTTGGAGGACCCCTTTATTCCTCTTCAGAGCAAGCTTTATGCTCTCCTCTAAGGTTAAAACCAGTTTTTTCTGAGCAAAGAGAGGATTCGCCTCTACAAGAGTGAGAAATAGGATCAAAAACAGAGTGATCCGTTTTGGGCTATTCATATTTTCCTCCCAAAAATTTGATCTTCTAAAGTGAAGTTATCCTTTGGCTCCCCCGAAAAAGAGCATTGTGATCACGGGGCTCAACTCCATTAAAGAGCTTTCTCCGCCAGTCAAAATCCACTGGGCGGTGAATGAGTGAATCATCCCGATCAAGGCTATGGCCAAATGATTTGGATCAATAGCCTTCAGCTCTTTATTGTCAACTGCAGCCTTCATCACTCCTTCAACCTCTTTCAAGTAACTCTGAAATCTCCTCATCAGTTCTCTTCTGAGTCTATTTTTAATCCCCATCTCAAACCTGCCTCTCTCCGAGGCCATAATCTGAAAGAACTCCTTGTTCTCCTCAAAAAACTCAAGATGAGCTTTGATCAAGTTTTCGATGCCCTCAATAGGGTTTAAGGTCACCTTTATGCTCTCTTTTATCTTCTTCTCCAGACTGCCCACCTTCTCTCTCATCAGGGAGAGAAAAATCTCCTCCTTGCTTCTGAAATAGGTGTAGAGGGCTCCCTTGCTGAACTCAGCCCTCTCAGCTATCTCATCTGTAGTGGCCGCATAGAAGCCCTTCTGGGCGAAGACCTCCTCAGCAGCAGAGAGAATGGCCTTTCTGTTGGCGAGTTTAACCCTTTCCCTTCTGGATAATGTGTTCTTCATTTTGCCGACCGTTTAGTCTAAAACTGACCAATTGGTCAAACATAACAAAGACCACCTATGATGTCAAGAAGAAAATTAACTTTTTTAAGGTGGGTTGTATGCGAGAAAGGTGGAAGAGGGAAGTCCATAAAATTATAAATTTTTATGGAAAGACCTATCAGTGATGCAAGCACTGAGCCGACTTTGCCTTTGCGGTAGTGAGGGATCTTGGGGTTAGTGCAATAGCCCTTGCTAAGAGGTTGAGGCTTTCCCAACCCAGGGTGAGCATCCCCGGAAGGGGAGAGAAAATAGCCCAAGAAAGAAGATCTGAACTATTGGAGAGATGGTTTCTATAATTTTATAGACATCCTCCTATTCATATCTTAGTGCCTCAACAGGATCGAGTTTTGAGGCCTTGTTGGCTGGATACATACCAAAGAAAATGCCTACACTTACAGCAAAAAAGAAAGCAAGCAGTATTGAGCTCAAAGTAATAACTGATTGACCACCACCACCAAAGAAGCGTCTGGGGCCAAAAGTACCTGCACCAATCATCATATTCCCTATCGTACCGGCAAAGCCAATACCTAAAATTATGCCAATTACTCCACCCGCAAAAGCAATTACTATTGACTCTATCAGGAATTGCACCAATATATCTCTTCGTTTTGCACCTACCGCCTTTCTTATGCCAATCTCTCTTGTCCTTTCCGTTACCGAAACCAACATTATGTTCATTATACCAATGCCACCAACAATTAACGATATTGCAGCAATGCCTGCGAGCATAAGCTTGAATGTACTTGCAGTTTGCTCTATGGTTTGGCGAAATTCCTCTTGGCTTCTTACTCTGAAATCTACTACCTTATTATGTCTCTCCGTGAGTAATGCTTCCACTTGC
>DAOVCL010000142.1 GCA_030670005.1 Candidatus Zixiibacteriota bacterium
CCTGCACAGCCCGTATATCTTCTCCACAAAGTATTCTGCAGTCCTGCAGACATTTATTCCATAAATCTTCGCCGAAACCCCAAAGAGCTTTTTGCCCAGGAGCAGACCAGCATAGGTTCCCCCAGAACCACAGGCGGTAATGATTGCATCTATGCCGATAGATCGGACCTCATCCTTCATCTCCTCCATTGCCTTGATATAACCGAACACACCCAACTCATTCGATGCCCCCTCTGGGATTATGTAAGGTCTATAACCGGTGAGTTTCAACTCCTCTTTCCGGTCTTCCATCACCTCATCGATCTTTTCATACTCCTCTTCGCTGATGAAGATTGAGTCCGCCCCTGCAAGCATATCAAGAAAAAGGTTTCCATCGTATTCAGCGGGTGGTTCACCCCTCAGAACCAGGGCCGATTTAAGGCCCAGCCTTGCAGCGACAAAAGCTGTGGTTCTTGCATGGTTTGATTGAACTCCGCCGCAGGTAATGACCGTGTCGCAACCCTTCTCAAGTACATCCGCGAAGATGAATTCAAGTTTTCTTACCTTGTTCCCAGAAAGGACGCACCCGGTCAGATCGTCCCGTTTAATATAGACCTCAGCCTGACCCTTCCCCCAGGCCCTCTGCAACCTTTCCACCTTTGTCGGCAGGTTGGCAAGTCTTAGCCTGGATGGATACTTCATTTATATCCTCTTTGCGGATGTGGCAAGCAGGATGAGGCTGGTTATCTTCAGCAGAACCACAACCATACAGGTCTTTAAAAGTCCGAGCACCGGTAAAAGCACCACCCCCCCCAAAATCCCACCGAACCAGCCGCCCAAAAGATCAGCCCCATATAAAAGCCCTGCCGTGCCGCTCAAGCTTTGGGAAGTCCTCAGGTATATCTTGTTGGCCAAGGGGAATTCAGCACCAATCAGGAGTCCGGAGAGGAAGGACAGGACCAAAAAGACCGCCGGAAAGATAAGGAATACTGCCGGGCGGTCTAAATAAGGATGGGTGAGGAGAAATATCAATGGAAGTAGAACTGAGAAAAGGATTATGGCCATATCAAGCCTCAAAAAGGTGGAGAGATCCCTTTTGATCCGCTCTAAAAATCTGGTCATTCCCAAACTCCCCACTGCTACCCCCACCATAAAAGCGGTTACCAGAAGTCCGATCTGGCGATAAACATATCCGTAGAGGGCTTGAAAAGCAAAGATCAATACCAGATCGAATATCATCCCGGCAAACCCGGTGGTGGCAATAGCAAAGGGAACTGATGCTCGAAAAAGCCTTCCGGTTTTGTGCCTGATCAATAAGAAGATCAGGGTAAATAGAGAGAGCAGGAGGGGAAACATCCATAGGTCCACCCTTTCAAACCAGCGAAAAATGCCTTGCATATATGGAGAGAAAAGAGCATTCCAGTAAGCGAGACTGTAGAAGACCCCCAGCGGAAGGAAATCCTTATTGGTCTTGGCTTCTATACCCTCAAGAGAGCTTGAAAACCAGTCCAGCCGTCTTGGATGCAGTTTATATTCGATATGAGCCTTGGTCAAAAGGTCCGGCTTGACCCCCCGTTCATCTAATCTCTGGCTGAGTATGGCGGGAGTGGCTCGAGTAACCTCTCTTGAACCAGACGCTAAAAAAAGATTAAAATCCCCTGGGATTATCCGCACCCAAGGATAAACCCCCTTAAGCGTATTGAGAATACAGGCATTGAGATTCCTTAACTCATCATTCAGGTAGGTTAGAGAACCAGGTAAACCGATAACCAATATCCCTTCTTCTCTTAGCCTGCCTTTGACCAGAGAGAAGAACTCCTCGGTAAAGAGCCTGTTTACCTGGAGGTCAGATGGTGAGGATAGCCCGACCAGAACGATGTCGTATCTATTGGGGGTCATTTTGACAAATAGTCGGCCATCTATGTATTTGATCTTCACCCTGGGGTCGCTCAGCTCAGCCTGAGTGAGGGTGGTAGGGAACTTCCTGAGTACATCCAGTATTAAGGGGTCGAGTTCTACATAATCCACTCTTTTTACTGGATGTTGCAAGACTTCATTTAGCACACCCCCGGCTCCACCACCGATGAGAAGTATCTCCTTCGGATCAGGATGAAGAAGCATCGGCAGGTGAACAAACTCCTCAACAAAGGCGATATTGGGGGTAGGGGTAGTGATGATAGGGATGCCATCAGAGAAAAAAGTATATTGTTCCTCCCTCTGGGTGACGGCGATATTGCCGTAAATAGAATTCTGGTAGTGGACCACCCTCTGACCCTTCCACTGAGCGGAGACGGAAAGCCAGTGAATCTCATGGGCCCTTCCACTGAAGAGGATAAAGCTGGAGAAGATCAGAGCCACCGTCGTTATACTGCCCAGGATCCTAAATCCTGCAGCCCTCTGCCAGAAATACCTCAATAGAAGCCAACAGGAGACAAGATTTAGCAGGGTCACCCCCAGGGCTATCTGTATAGAATGCAAATAGGGGATTAGAAAATAGGTGAACACGGCTCCGCCCACAATTGTGCCCACTGTCTCGTAGACATAGACCCTTCCGATGGAGGAGGCCAATTTTCTATTTAATTGGGAGTATATCTTACAGCCGAAGGTAAACAATGCCCCGTGTAGGATGCTCACCGGAAGGAGAACGAGAAATGAGGAGTAAAGAATAGGCAATAGACCTAAACTTTCTCCTGGGGTGACCCCAATGATTTCTTTAATGATCCTGGTCAAATAGACCATCAGGGGAAAGCAGAGGGAGAAGAGGAGGGCAACCAAGCCAAATGCCTCAATCCTCCTCTCCGTTTTTTCAATCCTTTTACCCAGAAAGAAACAGCCAAATGCCTCCAAAATAAGCCAGTTGGAGAGGACTATCCCGATGGAGAGCTCATTGCCGTGGAAGATTACCAGCAACTCCCGCAGCAAGAGTATCTGGGCAACGATGCCGCTAAAACCCATAACCAATAGGGCAAAGATGAGGCTCTTTCTCATCTTACTCCCAAATTCCAGGAATCCCCTGTCCGCAGAACTTACATCTTCCCTCTACTACATTGTCTTCCAGCACCTGGAAATGAACCCGGTGGATCAACCTCTCTCCGCACTTTGGACAGAAGGTTGAATTATATTTATGGCCTGGGACATTGCCGATGGTGACATAATTTAGCCCCACATCCTTAGCGATCTTATGGGCTTGCTCCAGGGTCTCTATCGGAGTAGAAGGCAGTTTGGTCAATTTGTAAGCTGGAGAAAATCGGGAAAAATGCAAGGGGACATCCTCTCCTAAATTCCCCTTGATCCATTCACACATCCTTCTGATGTCCTCTGAATTGTCATTTAGAGTGGGGACAACCAGGTTAACGATCTCTAACCAGACCCCCTCTTCCTTGATGATCTTTAGAGTCCTGAGGACCGGTTCCAATTCGGCAGAGGAAACCTCCTTATAGAATTTATCGGTGAATCCTTTTAAGTCAATGGTAACAGCATCTGTATATTTGAGCAATTCCCTCAAAGGCTCAGAATTCATCGCCCCATTAGAATGCCATAATATCCTCAAACCTTTGGCCTTGGCCAGCTTAGCGATATCATAGACATATTCATAGAAACTCGTTGGTTCATTATAGGTAAATGAGATAGTCGGGACCTTCCTCTCCAGAGCCAATTCTACAGCTTTGATTGGTGGCATTTCATAGCAGTAACCCATCTCCTCGATAGATCTTTGGGAGAGATGCCAGTTGTGGCAGAACTGGCATCTAAAATTGCAGCCCGCAGTGCCAAAACAGAGGATCTCACTTCCAGGCAGATTGTGGAGTTGAGGCTCCTTTTCTATAGGGTCTATATGGATGGCAGAGGGTTTTCCGTAGACCAGGCTATACAATTTCCCCTCTCTGTTCTCCCTGTTTCGGCAGAAGCCTCGCCCTCCATCAGGAATAATACATCTGCGGAAACAGAGTTGACACCGCACCCTATCTTTATCCAATTTCCGATAGAACATTGCCTCTTTGGGGGCGACTTTTGGCATCGCCTGGGTTATGGCTTCATTTTCACCTTTTTGATTTTGGATCTGATTTAGAGGTTTAAGTTGAGGCCTTAGATCGGCCTGCAACAACCAGATTGTAATCGAGACCATAATCACCCCGATCAGTAGTAGGCTACAGATGGTAAGGTTTCTCCTCTTCCCCTTATCGGAGGCACTCATATCTCTCTTCAGCCCATGGCTCATCTCTTTTGTTCGCTCCGCCCCATAGAATATAGGGACACTTCCGATTATTTCCACGCTGAGTATATTTTATGACACTCGCCGCCCTGGACCCAAGCCTGCAGCCCGTTCCCTTTTTTATTTCTCAGGGGGAATGTCAATTTGCCAAGTCCGATTGTAAATGAAATATGGAAAGTGTCCCTATAATTCCTTATAACTTTCTCTCGTTTTTTCTTATTTTTTCAGGAACCCTTTGACATCCATGGTAATTTTTAGTAATATATAGCCAGTCAAAGAAAGGAGAGATAAACCATGAAACTTTTAACTACCAGGGAGGCAGCCAAGCGCCTCAGGCTTCACCCCAAAACTGTCGAGCGCTACTTTCGCCAAGGTCGAATCAAGGCCATCAAAATCGGTCGCGATTGGCGCGTCCTTGAGAATGAACTCGAATTCCTTATAAACAGCCAGGTGTCCAACCAGCAAGAGCGCATGGACTGGGACGCCTTAGCCCGTTCAAAACTGGCTGAGATCTGGAACCATCCCGACGAGGTGGACTATCCCCTATGAGCACCTGGCAACGTGGCGACATCGTTGTGGTGGCCTTTCCTTACACTGATGCCCACAGTAGCGTCATAGTCAAAGGTCGGCCAGCTTTGATCATTCCCAGCGCCTGGGTCAATGAAAATACTCAGGATATCATCGTGGCAGCCATCAGCTCCAGACAGCCTTCCCCAGGTTACCCCACAGATTTTCGCATTGAAAAAGGAACACCTACCTTTCAGCGCAGTGGGTTACGCGTGGCCTCTATTGTCAAAGCGGCTGTTGTTGCCACTATCCCGCAATCGGTAGTTGCTCGAAAATTGGGTCAACTCACCAGAGAAGATGTGCAAAAAGCCAATCGATACCTCAGGGCAGCCCTGGAATTGTAGTAGATAGTGCAGTACCAATTCAGCTTTATTTCCTTGCCAAAGTGGCGGGCCGCGGTGGATTCTCACCACCCCCCCATTCTCCCCAATGGGGCACCTTGGTCCCAGTTTTTAAAAG
>DAOVCL010000011.1 GCA_030670005.1 Candidatus Zixiibacteriota bacterium
GGTTACAGACAAAGAGCACCACCCCAGCAATCTGTCTCCCCTGGTAAAAGGCAGAAAATAGCTTTATTTCCTCCGGCAAAAGTTTTTTTAAGAGTACGAGCTCATCCAAGGAATGGGTGGGGGTGACATTGTGTCTGAGCCGCAGGTTTCTCTTCAGGATTTGGTAGAAAGCAGGTAGATCATCAGATTCAGTCACCAAAACCCCTGACTTTTGCGCTTTTCTTACTGCAGTTCTGGCCTCATTTTTGAAGGTGGAGAGGATATCTTCCTCCGATTTATAGGAGAGCCCGATGACACTACTCAGCTCCCTCTTCTCATAGGTGAAGCCATTTCTTAAGAAGGCAAAATCCAAATAGTTGTTTTGATGGCTCCAATAGATAAGCGGAGGAATGGTGAGCCTAATCCCCTTTATCTCCTGGTCCTGGGCATAGTTCAAAAGCCCCTGGACCAGACCCAGGGCTTCCCTGATCCCCAAACCCCTCTTGACCACAAACCCACCATAGGAGGCCCCAGAATGGGAGGAGAGAACACCTCGCTGGAGGGCAGCCGGAAAAAGGGCAAAGACCTGTCCATTCCTTTTAAAGATAAGATGATGATGGTTGAATCTTCCAGAAGGGTGGTAGTCAAAGAACCTCTGCAGGTGGAAGAGGGTGCCATTGTCCGCCTCCTGCACAAAGTCCTCCCATTCCTCCTTAAGGTCCGGGGCGTATCTATGGACATCGAAATGAGGGATCATCTGATGAGAACCATCCTCCTGGCCAATCTCAACTTTTGGCTTTGAAGCAAACAGAAATATATTCCGCTTTTTACCCGTTTTCCTCTATCATCTGTGCCATCCCAGCCAGTCTTGTGCACCCCTTCAGATTGGAACCCTTCTACTAATTCTTTTACCTCTTGCCCCAAGATATTGTAGATCTTTAAGCTCACCCAGGCTCTTTGGGGCAACCTGAAGGAGATAATCGTTGAGGAGTTAAATGGGTTGGGGAAATTCTCTAAGAGGAGATGTGCTTTGGGGAGGGTTTTTCCCTTTTCTCTTGGTTTCACCTCAGTCAAAGAGGTCTCCGCCCAGGGACTGTAAAGGACACAGCCATAACTGGAATCGTCCTCACAGTCGAAGATGCTGCTGTCAATTAAGGCAGCGTTCCTTGTTCCCCACCAATTGTGGGTGGCGGTTATCTGCTTGGAGGTGTAATTGGCCAAATTATAGTCAGAATTTCCATAAATATCGTTTTGAAAATCAGGTAAACCACCAATGAAAGGGGAGAAACTCCCTTTGATTGATATTCCAATCCCTATACCAAAACGCCAGCCAGGCCAGGATGTGTCCGCTATGCCACCCTGGCTTTCCATCAAGATGTTGCCCTTAAGGATAGGAGAGGAATCAAGGCAATAGAGAGCAATTCCATTGCCTGCTTTTCCCCCAGAATATCCATTGGCCCCCTCACAGCCGTTTACCAAATTATCCGAAACAATGCATTTCCCAACTTCTTGCAAGAAAATCCCTATGCCATCTCCACTTATACCTCCGCACACCCAACCATACCCCATACCACCGCAGCAGGAGGTAATTGAGTTGTCGGAAAGGTTGGCCAAAGAGATATGAAACAATGAGATGCCTTTCCCATAGCCACCAACTGATTCCCCACACTGACCTGGATAGCCGCCACCTCCTCCTTGACACTGTTTAATCTCGTTTCCCCTTACCTCTATGCTCAGAATGCTATCACATCTGATACCCACACCATCTCCTCCATTACCAGCTTCAAATGTTCCGCCCTCCCCTTTTCCCCCTTTACAAAGGGAGATATTGTTTCCTACAATATATGCACAGGGACTCTGAGCAACATAAATCCCTACCCCTATTCCCCCTGATCCATACCAGGGGCCATAGCCATCACCACCTTCACAACGGGTAATGTAGTTAAAGGTGATTACAGGGGAGGATTCCCTGCACCAGATCCCAGCCCCTATATGCCCATTGTAATCCTCTGGTGTAGTGGCGTCATCCCCGCGACAGTCAGATATCCAGTTATGGCTAATCAGAGGGAAAACAGAATAGCAGTGGATTCCCACAGTAGGATACCTGATCTGTGCGAAACTTATGGTATCAGCAAAGCTTCCCTCCAACCATATCCCTCCCCACCTCCCTGGGATGGTGTCACTGCTGATAAACTGTATGCTATCTGAAGGAGCCAGGCTATCCCCGATTGCTCTCAGACTCCCTCGGATGATGAGATCGCATTTCCCCCTTTCACCAATCGAATAATCCCAGAGGGAGGTATCAGAGTTAAAGATTACCCTGGTCCCCGGGGCAACCCTTAGAGTAACATCCCTCTCCACTACCACATCACCATCCACAAAGAGAGAGTCCGCCCAGGTTGTATCAGAGGTTATGCTACCATAAAAACCGAAAGAGAGGTTGGAAGTGATGAGCCAGGAGAAAGAAAATACCAAAAAAGAGGCTATCCTCCTCACCGAATTAATACCCCCTTCTTGACTGATGCAAATTTACCGATTTTTAATCTAAAGAGGTAGATCCCGCTGGCCACATCTTCCCCCTGATCATTCTTCCCATTCCAGATTACCGTATAGTGGCCGGGCTTCTGCCTCTCCTTCACCAGAGTCTTTACCCTTTGGCCTAAGATATTGTAGACCCGGAGGGTTGTGCGGTGCGGTCTCTCCTCTCTATCTCTATCTGGAATGGAGTAGCGGATGAGGGTGGTGGAGTTAAAGGGGTTAGGGTAATTCTGGGATAGTTCAACTTTCTGGGGTAGGATCAGGTTATCGGATGGGTAATCGGGAATCCCCTCCGGCGGAACAAACTCATACCAGCCTGTATGCTGATAATCGTGATGAAACATCCCCCATTCTATCTTAGGAGATGACGAGATTCCCTGACAGTCCCAGACATAGACATTAAAGTCGCTGCTTCCCACCACAATCTCCATATCCCCGTCACCGTCCAGATCCCCGATGGCTGGAGAGTTATTTATTACATCCTTGGTAAGCAGAGGGAAACCCTCAAGAAGGCTACCGTCGCTATGGAAGGCATAGACATTGTGATCCATAGAGCCAACTATAATCTCCACCTCCCCATCCCCATCAATATCCCCCAGAGCAGGGCTGGACCAGGAACCTTGAAATTCAATTGGCCATCCGGGCAAGGGGTCACCGTTGAAACGCCAGACATAGAGAGATGATACCCCACTGACTATAACCTCTAAGCTGTCGTCACCGTTGATGTCGCCAATCACTGGTGAGGAGGCATTTCCATACCCCAGATCAAAGTCAGCATTTCTCCCCCCCTCCCATCCTGGCATTGCGGATCCATCCGGCTCCAGGACATAAACCTTGTTTAGACTGGCACAGACGATTTCTAAAGTATCGTCCTTATTCAGATCACCCACGGCTGGAGAGGGCGTAGTGAATGAGCCGGCATAGAAGGGCCAAGCCCCAGGGAAACTCTTTCCATTATGCCTCCAGACATATACGCTTTCCCCCACTGCGGCTACGATTTCCAAATGGCCATCTCCATCCAGATCGGCCACCGCAGGCGTTGAGTGACTCAATCCCAAGCCAGTCTTGGGCCATCCAGAAAGTATATTGCCATTATGGTCAAATACATAAACCCCATTACCTGCCTCACAAACAACCTCTGAATATCCATCTCCATCTAAGTCGGCAATCACCGGAGAGGCGACCATATAAGGGCAGTCCACAGGCCAACCTGGCAAAGAGTCTGGTCTGCCATCGCCATCTCTGTCATCTATGTGCCATGCATAGAGCTTATTTCCGCTGCCAACTACGACCTCCATCCCCCCATCCCCATCCAGATCACCAAGAGCAGGTGAACCCCATATATCACCAACTGTAGGAGCAAATCCGCTAACCGTATTGGGATTATTGTCCAGGTCATAGATCTCCACACCATTATAATGCCAACCATATAACTTTTTGTCATCCCAACAACCGATAAATACCTCCATCCCTGGAAGGCTGTCCACATCAGAAATAATAGGGGAAGAAAAGTGAGGCCTGCCAAGCGTAGCAACTGGCCATCCTTCTAAGTAATCCATCGATGTCCAGGCCTTTTTAGGGGCTGAGAAACTGCTCTCATTCCCCGAGGAGTCCACCGAGGTAACCAGATAGAAGTAAGTCTTCATCCTCTCAAGCCCCTCATCCCTATAATAGGAGACTCCACCTATGGGGAAGGGGGTAACTCTCTCAAAAGGGCCATCCAAGGAGTCACTTCGGTAGACATTATATCCCATCAGATCCACATCTGAATTGGGTGTCCATTCCAGGTCTATAAAATCCGTCCCTCCCGTTACCTCCAAACTCCTCACAGTATCAGGAGGAGAGAGCTCAAAACCTGAATCCCAGTTCCTGCCGTAATTGTCTCTTATGGAAAGTCTCAGACTGTCCTTGGAAGCCATAAAGCTATCCGAGAGAGCGAACATAAACCCACTCTCACTCTCCAATACTGAATTTGAGGGAATCCCCCCCAAGCAGATGCTGTCGGAGAGGATAAGGATGTTGGGACTTTTTGTGCCCAATATTGCTACCACATCCCTTGCAGATCCCCAGCCATAGTTGCCCACCCTTATGGACAGCCTAAGGGTATCCCCTGGATCAGCCTGGTTGTCTGCTCCATCATCTACATAGTGGCCGATATGAGAAAGCTCTGGAGCATAAACCTTCAGCTTCAAGCTATCATCCCAGGTGTTATGCGTTTTATCTGTGAACTGGATAAAAAACTTAAGAAGTTCCCGATTTGGGCAATCTCTGTCAATTTTTAGCACCAATGTATCTGATGAGGTTACTCCACTATCTGGGGGTAGGTCTCCAAAAAAGATGGACGAATCAATTAGATCCACCCAACCTGAGCTGGTGGAAAAAAGTGCCCAGACACTATCGGCAGTGGCCTGACCACCATTCCCCAGGGATATGATCAAACCTATGGTCTCCCCGGCATTTGCCACTCCATCCCCATTCCCCTCAAATCCAGGGGAGACACTATCATAGATTGTGAAATCGTCCAGATATAGATGAGCTTCAGATGAACTCTCCACAATGGAATACCCTTGATGAGGCAGGTAGCTTTTAATCTCGCCGCCTACATTCCTCCAGAAGGCAGTCACCGTTACCAGAAGTGTTCCCGGGGTATCTGGGGCTAAACTAAAATCTACCGTTCCATCGGCATCGGTATAGTCATAGTTGTAATTCTCCTCTCCCTTCTGTAGGCAGACTAAGGCCCCCTCCACAGCATGGTTAGTGGCAGAATCCTTTACGGTGATAGTAAAAACCGTATCCTGGGTCAAAACCTCCTGAGGATAATTAACAGAGAGGTATTGTGGAGGATGAGTCCAGACTGGCATCCCTGGATCTCCCAGGAGAGTAAGATTATAAAGGACATAATATTTATCTTTAGGAGATTTTGGCCTTTCTGAAATTCTAATTTGGGTATTCAAGAAAACCTGGCCTATCCTGGGATACAAACTATCAAACAGGGCTTGAAAGAAATATTTATCATCATACTCCTGGCCGACCCTTGCACTCCTGGAATGGCCAATAAAGGCTAAGGCACCACCTGTAGGATGGAGGAGAAAATGTTCGGCAATGCAATCATAATCAAAAGCTGCACAATAACAGGAAAAGGAGAAGATGACAAAGGGCTTGTGATAATTCTTTAGAGTGTCTATGTCTGTAATTCCCAGCTTTCCCCCACCTGTCTTATACCCGGTATCTATCTCATATTTTGCTCCATGATCATAATGGTTGACAATCCCATAACCGCTGTTTAAAGCTCTACGAACATTCCCACTGTTCAACTCCTCCACCCCCTCTCCGTATTCTTCATGATTAGAATAGAGTTTACAAATTTCCATCTCAGTGGGGATACCGGGATAAGAGGAAATCTCATTCTTGGTGTCTTGCCCATAGCTATCATTGCCACTCTGAGTAACAGATGCACCCATCAGAAGCATTTTCATTAAATAACTGGTGTTCGGATCTTGCTCATATTTTAAGATTTTATTAACCATGTTCTCAACACTTTTCCTATCCCTTACCGGCAATCTACCTACAAAAAGATCTGGGAACTTATCATCCTGATCATTTTCCCCAAATTGGGAGTCTCCATCCCAATTCCAGTTGCCATCAATGGCTGAATAATACACATCGGTAGGAACCTCTACCCATCCGGAATAATATCCCCGTCCCATTCGCACCGGGACGACCTCCGTATCTCCCCCCAAAAGAACATATACCGTCCCCAGGTTACTATAGGCATCCTTGATAAAATTTCTTATCCTCTCCTGAAGATCACATCCCCAGTAATGGGACTCAATCCAGGAAGTAGAGCAAATAGCAGCCGGGATACCTTCTCTCATTCTCCAGTCGGCCAATAATTGAAATTGAGTGACCAAGGAGTCAGCAGTAATGATCAGATATTCGGCCACTAAGTCAGAAGCCAACTTAGCCTTCTCCAAATCAAATCCCTCTATCTTTTTTATCTCTTCAACTAAATGGAGGGGGGAATTTGAATAAATATCAATGGCTTCAGGGTTGTAAACCAGGTTCTTGATCATCTTCTCAATTTGCCTCTGGGTTCTCAGCCTTCTCTTCATAACCGGAGTTGGCCCCACTTCACTTCCACCCATTTCAAAGGAGAAATTAATCTCCTCATTTAGAAATAGCTTCTTCTCACCAGGGATATACTGAAGGGGATAAACCTCTACGCTAACCAAATGGTAGCCGAAAGAGTAACCATCAGATGTAATCCTCACTGCTTTTGGAGGATAAAGTTTATGGGAGTTGTAGACCTCCGGTTTAGGAGGGGTAAATTCCTGGCTCTGCGTCTGGGAGCCAACAGGGATAGGTTGCTGGACAGGAAAGATATTAAATTCCCCCTTTAACTCCACCTGATGTTTGGACTTTACCACAACCCCTTTTACTCTTTGATAGGGAGGTAGAACGAAGGAAAGTTGCTTAACCGGTAGCTTTGGCTCCCCAACCTTTGAGGTAAATTCACATCCAGGGAAACTGACCAGATCATACCCCTTCTGGGAGGAGAACTCAAGCCTCCCTTGAGGAAAGGTAACTTTGGCGTCTGATTGGGCCACAGCATCCCCAGGAAGGAAAGCCACTAGAATTACGCATATAAATATAAGCCTCTTCACTTTTTATCTCCTCGTGTTACCCTAAAGGCAACAGTTCACCACGGAATCTCACGGAAAAAAGCAATTAAGAATTGAAAATTAAAAATGAAACTTTCCTGTGCCGTCAGGGCTCCTACCCCGAGGGATGGAAAATGGAAATGCCTGAGCGGACAGATGCCCTCATCTGACGGCAAGAGGGGAGGATGGCAGAATCGGGTTCTACTGCCTCGCCTTGATTCATTCTTAATTCTACATTCTTCACCCCGTTAAATAGTAAGTCCAACCGAGAATCAGAGGTCGGGAAACAAAATTATTAGAAAAAGCATTCAACCCTTCAAGACCAGAAAATATTTAACAGGGTGATTTTACATTTGAAGCCTCGCTGAAATACCTGACTGCTGATCCCGGATCCCCGTGAACTGTTACCCTAAATATAATAAAATAATCCCCTTTCGTCAAGCCGAATTGGAGGGGGAACAATATCAATCTTGCTTGATTGGAGTGTAAGCCTTTTTCAGTATTAACCAACATCCCCATTACTGAATAGAGCAGTAACTCCAAATAAAACAAGAAAGAAGCGAAGCAGTCTTTTACAAATTCCCTCGTCTGGATTATCTTCATACAAATCCCTTATTCTCACCAAAGAATCCCCTATCCGATATTTAACCCGGTTCCAACTTTTCCACTTGTCTAACCCCTTGCTTTGAGTTATTCTCTTACGAAAAAGTTCAGGTCTTTGCAGGCTGAAAATCCTGATTATCTGGCAGGTTGTGGAAAACTTGAAGAGAGAAGACCAGATAAAGTGGAGATCCTTCGACTTAGATACTGCCTTTAATTTTTGCCTTTGATAATGGGGCATATGAATATAAAGATACCCCTTGACTTTTAGGTGTTTATCCTATATTGGGATGACATTCAGAGTTAGGATGTATGCAAATGGCTTCTCTGAAGCGTTTTGAGGGGACGAGTATAGATGATTTTCGTAAGCGGTTCAGCTCCGAGCAGGCTTGCCGAGAGTACCTTTTTTGGGCAGCGTTGGCCTAAGGGGTTTGTCTGTCCCCGATGTGGTTGTAGGGAGGCATACCATCAGCGGTGTCGGGATCTCTGGTGGTGTCGGGGATGCGGATACCAGGTCTCTGTGACAGCGGGCACCCTATTCCATAAGACTAAAGCTGCTTTGTGGAAATGGTTTTGGGCTATCTACCGCATGAGTCAGTGTAAGAAAGGGCTCTCAGCGGTGCAGTTGATGAAGGAGATTGATGTCTCCTATCCCACGGCCTGGTTGATGATGCAGAGGTTACGGCAGGCGATGCAGAGGAGGGAGGCTCAATATCGCTTAGTGCTCTATTTTATAAGTTCTGTTGCGTATTATTTGATACAGTCATACACAAGCGGCTGTTGGCTACAAGCAAATCCGAAATCCGAATATCGAAATTCGAAACAAATCCGAAATTTAAATGATCTAATTCTTCAAACAAAAACTAAATCCTTCTTTCTCTTTGTCTTGAATTTTGGATTTTGGTCATTCGAGCTTGTTTCGTGTTTCGGATTTTGACATCATGTCCAACATCAATGTTGCTTTAACCATCAACTTCGGCGAATATGTTACAATATTTGTGAAAAGGTCCACTTAGGAGGCGTTATTGAGCTTGATGATGCGTTTCTTGGAGGTCAAGAGGAGGGCCGGATGGGGCGAGGTGTTGAGGAGAAGACTCCAATATTAGTGGCAGTAGAAGAGAGGAAGAGCAAGGATGGGAAGGGGAAGGGGAAACAGAAGGTGAGGCCTGGGTATGCGGCAATAAGGGTGGTATCGCAGGTTTCAGCACAGGCGGTGAAGGAGTTTGCTTAGGCAAAGATCTCTCAGGGGGCACAGGTGAAGACAGATGGGTTCCCCTCCTATGGGGTATTAGCCAAAGAGGGTTACCAGCATGAGGTAAGCATCACTGGTGGGGTAAAGAGGCTTGTGAACTCTTTCCCTGGGTTCATGTGGTGATGGCAAATCTGAAGCGTTTCATATTAGGCACACATCATTGGGTAAGCCGTAAGCACTGGGTAGGTATGTGGGGGAGTTTTGCTATCGCTTAAACCGTCGGTATCACGAGGCAGACCTTTTTGAGCATCTCATCCGTGTTTGTCTGGCCATTGGGCCATTCACACTGGCTATTGTGGAGAAGATGAGCTAACTTTATATTCAAATTCCGTAAGATCCAGGGTGAGGGAGTAATAACCTCGATAATGACAGGCATCTGGGTAAGAATAAAGCGGTACTCCCTGGCTCTTTAAAGGATTTCAGGGGCTGAGCAGCTACAGACCACTCTTTCTATGGAATTCTAAGAAAGCTGTTACCTTAAGGACTTCTGACTAAAGCCCAGCATAAGGGTTAGTTCGTCCTTGCCTATCCCTCCTACCTCAAATGAGAGCGAATAATTCTGGGGTAGTTGAAAGTCAAATCCAATAACAGGTCGTAGGGACTGCTGGTCGTCGGAGAAATCCTGGCTATCTTTGGCCAGTGCTTCGTTGGAAGAGAGCAGATATGAAGTCCAACTATGCTTTCCATCAAGCCAGATCTTCTCCAGGCCGAGATATAGGTTAACCCTCTTTATCTGAGAAGCAAAAGCCAGGGCGGACTGATATTCCCTCCATTCGTACTTGTTGTTGATACGAAAATGGTTGTCCTGGACAGAGCCCTCAGAGGTAAAGGCCACTGCCTGGCCGATAAGGAAGAACCCGGATTTGCCCATTTTCATAGGTCTAAGTTTTATTCCCCCACCATAGGCGAAATGGGTATCTCCGTTGAAATCGTCAAAGCCGGGAGATTTGGTGGGAACTTTCAAATTTGCAGCCCCCAGTTTAAGGAAAAGATCTGCAAAATCGGATAGACCATAACTTCCCTTGATCAAGAAGCGGTGAGAAGCGATCTCAAACTTCTCGCCCGATGTCTCTCCACTCTCATCTACAATTCTCCCAATATAATTGTATTCGGCGGCTATCCTGTATGCTGTCTGCCCCTCTGTCCCTATCACATTTCCCAGGGATTGAGCTATACCTTCTCGAACAACGAAGACCGAAACAAGGAGACAGAAGGTTCCAATGACTATCCTCTTGGTCATACCATTCCTCCCTTATTTAACCTCTACTGTCTTGCTTAAAATTATCCCACCATAGCCTGGATCGTTGTCCTGGGCTATGATGGAGACCTTCCCCGAATCAGAGGGGGCATAGAAGATAAAGCCAGAGGCCACCCCATATTCATTTGTTGTCCCAGAGGAAGGAGAAACAGATCCTCCTCCTTGGGAGCTTACACTTAGTTGATGTCCTCCCAAGGGGTTGCCGTAGTAATCCTTGATATTAACGGAGAAGGCGTTTTGAGAGCCTATATCCACCGTGGCGGGAATGTCAATGGAGGAATTGTCTGAGCTGGCCGAGGTAGTGCGGAAGTTGATGTTTACAGTGGCACTAGCCCCACCGAGTAACCCTGATCTTGCCGTTACAGCAGCAACAGCTCCTATGCCGTCATCAGGGGTAAAGAGTGAGTAGTCCTTATCCAGAACCACACTGGTTATCTCGGCCTCGGCTATGCTGGCGTTAACCCCATCCTCAGTAGTAGCAGTCCCCGTGATATTTCCATGCGTGGCCTCAAACTTCACTGTTGTTCCTCCTACAACATAATTGCCGTTAACATCTAAGACCTCCACAAATATCTTGCCCTTGTCCTTCCCATTTGCCTCCAAACTGGTGGGATACCCGATAAAGTTGATGGTAATCGGCGGCCCGGAGACGATAATCCCCACGCTGTCCTTGATAGTTCTGGTATAGGGATAGGTGGTTCTGGTAGAGCCCACCACCCAGGCCAGGCCATCATTCCTGGGGTTAGAACTGAAGTAGGTTACCGCAGTCTTTCCACCTATAGTAACGCTGTTTTCCGTTTCCACCACACCCTCTTCTGTAGAGAAGTAGACAGCGGTGCCATCTGGGACCGGGTTGCCGAATCTGTCGCAGACTATGGCCAAGACTTCTGAAGGAACATTATCTCTATCCCAGCCCCTTATGTTCAGGGGATCTGCACTGATGGAGATCACATTTGGAGGTCCACTGCAGACCGTAACCTGAGTAGCTCTCGACTGGACGGAGGCAGAGAAAGCCTCGATTTGAACAGTTCCCGAGATGGTACCGCTGTGAAGGTGAACCTTCGCCTGGCCACCAGAATCCGTCAGCTTCATTATCGGACCATAGCCTGAATCCTCCAGGCTCTCCCCTCCATTTGGTCCCCGAAGTATCTTAAAGGTTATCTCTAAGCCCTGGGGGACTGGGTTGTCAAACCTATCAAATCCAGTGGCAGTGATCTCGCAGATCTCATCCCCTCCAGTTCCCTTTACTTGGATAGAGGGACTGTCTACATCAAGCGTGATGCTGTTTATTTCCCTCAGAGGGTTGAGCCTCACTGGGCACTCCTCGTAGGCCACTCCAGAGGTTGCCTTAATGTAAACAACTTCTGCCCTTCTTCCGGCAGTATAGGAAACAGTAACCTGGCCCGCTGTAGTGACTTCTGTTAGAGGTATGCTCCCAATGGCATCCCATTCTCCATTCCCATTGGTGTCGTAAACCAATGAGTCAATATTGGGGGTGAAATAACCATCCCCGTTGATATCCTCAAATTTCTCCCCGGCCACAAAGCAAACAATGGTTCCATCGGGGACAGGATTCCCGTTTATGTCGGTCACCGAGGCTATAACAGTGGCGGTAGTATCCCCATTGGCGGGCAGGGAAGTAGGGGTTATCTCCAGGGTCAGGTAGAATGGTTCACCTGGGCTTACCTCTTTTGTCCCCTTGACGAAGATGGATAACTCATTACCGAGTGTATTGACCTCAGCCGTCACCGTGGCCAGATGATCGGTGGTATCTGCAGGAGCACTCAAGGTGGTTTTGGCCTCTCCTAAGCTGTCTGAGGTTACTGAACTGGGGTTTAAACTCCCATAGGTGGTGGAGAAATCAACGGTCTCTCCTTCTATGGGGTTGTTCTCCCCATCCACTACCTTTGCCGTGATGAGGAGGCTTCCACCGGCCTGTAATGTATCAGAGGAGGCATAAAGGGTATCCATGAAGGCGATACCAGTGGTCTCCTTGCCGGGATCAACGCTCCCCTTCTTCCCGCAGCCGACCCAGATCCCTGACATCAGGATCAAGGGAAATATGGCGAATATAAGCTTCCTACTTCTCATTTCATTCCTCCTGGTTTACGATTTTATCCCCAAAACTATCAGATTACAGAAGGTCTGTCAAGAAAAAAATTGATATTTGTGACTGAGAAGCCTACAGGGTTAACTCCCTTTGTAAATTTCTTAAATACGATTCTTTCCTCTCGTCACGGATATAACCTATAAAAAGGCTCCATTGCTATTGCAGGTGAGAGATTACTCTCCTCATCTTAACCCTTTTATCGGCTATTTTTAGAAATTCCTTAACTGTTTTTTAGTTATTCTCTTTGATTCCTTTATCGGTTCCCCATTCACGTAATAGAGGCTCACTGTAATCATTCGGTTCTGAAAAATCAGTTACCTGATATAATCGGCAACTACGGAAATGGTTGGTTCAGTTAAGGAAACAGTAATTTAGCCAGGGAAGGAGCTATTTTCGAGAAAATAATTTGCTTGATTTCGGGAAGGTAAAGGTTATAATTATAGCGAGGGAAGTTGCCAACCCACTTTGATGATGCTGGCTTTATAACCCCATTAGCAAGTAAAGGTTGACTGAAGGCCATAGAAGGTGGAATATGAAAGAGCTAAGGGATGAGCTTTTGAGGTTTCAGAGGAGGGCCAAGGAATTGGCTACGCTTCTGGCTGGATACGGGAGGATGGAGGGTGATCCTTCCTCCAATCCTTTTGTTATGGAGACGCTCCTCTTGAAAATGGAGAAACTAAAAGCTGGATTGGAGCTTGGCCCCCTTTGCTCTAAGCTTAATGGGTGGATGGATGATCAAAAGCTAAGGCTAAAGCGAGGGAAGGAAGAGTTTAAATCCGATTTCGGCCGTAGGTTGGAGGGGGAATTAGAAGCTAAGGGACTCAAGCTGTGCGGGCAATATCCCAACCTCTATGCTGGCCTCTACTCCCTGAAGGTTAACTTCCTTCAAGGGGAGATCGCTCTCTCCTGGGGGCCGGAGCCGGTGAAGAAGGTGAGGCTCAATCCCCAGGAGGTGGTAGACTCCATTCTCAGGTTTGAGGAGGGGTTAAAGGGAAGCCCATTTGACCCCAGCTCTTATCTCTCCCTGCTTAGAGAGGCCTATCGCAGGGCCTTAAAGGGGAGTGGGGGGGAGAGGGCGCCGATTGTCGCTGTTTTGGGGGAACTTGCCTTTCTCAGACAGGGGGAGAAATTTAGGGTGAACCCTACCAAGTCGAATTACACAGGTTATGGGAGGGCTCAATTTGGATACGATCTCTACCAGCTAAAGAGGTTAAAAGGGGAAGAGTTGTCCCTCTGGGTGGCCACTTTTGAGGCAACGAAAAGGAAGGACAGGGTGATTTTTATCCCTGATGATGAGGAGAGGGGGACAAGATATGCCTATCTCTCCATAAGGGGGTAAGTCAATGAAACCGAGATTGGCCAAGGCCATAATCAACAGGTTGGGGGGAACGGGAACTCCCCCAGAGTTCGGGGTGGAATACTTTACCGTGGGACTTGACCCTTATCTGGGGATAATAGATGGTGAGTATTTGGAGAGCTTTATCAAGCTGGGAGGCTCGGCCTTCAAGCTGGTGATCGGCAATTACGGAGGGGGGAAGACCCATTTCCTCTATCGGATAAGGGATATAGCCTGGTCGCGAGGCTACGCGGTGAGCTATGTAGCCCTCTCCCCGGTGGAGTGCCCCTTCAACAAGTTAGAGCTTGTCTATAAGGCTACAATGGCTAACTTGATGTATCCAATGAAGGGTAAGGGGGAGATAAAGCCCTGGGAGAGGGGGATCGATGGTTTCCTTCGCAACTGGTATATGGAGAAGGTGGAGGAGTTCGGGGAGAAGGGGAAGGAGTTCCTCACCTCCTATGTTCGCTCCATAGCAGGAATAGAGTCCTCCAGCTTTGCCAATGCGGTCAAGGAATCCTTTCTCTCCCTGCAGAGTGGAGGTCAGGATTATGAGCGTATACTCCAGTGGTTGAAAGGGGAGGAGATCGACCGCCCCATCCGTAATGAGTATGGGATTACCGAGAGGGTGGACAAGACGACCGCCTTTCGCCACCTCAGATCCCTGGCCCAGTGGATCAAAGCCATTGGTTATGCGGGCCTTGTCCTTCTCTTCGATGAGGCGGAGAGGGGCCTGAGCATTGCCTCCTCCCGGGAGAGGAGAGCGGCTATGGACAACCTCAGGCAACTGATAGATGAGTGTGGAAACAGCAGGCTCCCTGGGGTGATGATCTTCTATGCCATACCCGATGAAAGGCAACTCTTAGAGGAGAGGTTGGAGGTCTATGAGGCCTTGCGTCAGAGGCTTTCCGGGCTTCTCACCGGGGTCAATCCCAGTGGGGTGAGGATAAACCTTGAGGAATTGGGGATGGAGCCGGCCCAGTTCCTGAAGGAGCTGGGGGAGAAGCTCTCCGGTATCTATCAGGCAGCCTATCCTCCCTTCAGCTTCCACCAGGATACCCTCAAGGAGACCATCTCTCACCTGGCTCAGGTGGCCTATGAGGAGAGGTATGCGGATGTGGGCCATCGTCGGGTCTTCGTGAAGGGAATAATTCAGGCCTTTCACCTCCTGAGGAACAATCCCGCCGAGACCATAGGAAGGGAAGTGGCCAGAAGGATTATCCGGGATCAATTGATGACCTTGGAGATGGAGCTACAGAAAGAGGCCGATCAGATGGAGTATTAGATGATTGGAGCCAGGGTCTATCATCAGGGCTTAGGGGAGGGGAGGGTAGTGGATACCAGATGGAGGGGGATGCATCTCTTGGTGGAGTTTGCCAATGGCCTCTCTCTCTGGATGAACCGAGAGACATTAAAGCTTCTTGCTCCGATTGAGAAGAAGCCCCACCCCCAACCTCCTCCCCAGCCCAGGCATATTCCCACCAAGGGGGGTAACTTCCAATCACGGAGGATGATCGAAGCCTTCAAGCTGGGTGTGGTCCCCTCTTTTGCCATTAACGACTTCACCTTTGGCCGGAAAAACGAACTGGAGGAGGTAGAGCGAGCCTTTGAGAGCTCCTCCCGTAAGGGCGGTGAGGTTTTGGCCATAGAGGGAGAATATGGGTCCGGGAAGACCCACCTCTTGGACTATGTCCTCACCTGGGCACTTAAGGAGGGATATGCAGTGGGCCGAGCCGAGCTCGATCGCTTCGATGTCACTCCCTATCGGCCAAAGCACATCTACCGGGAGCTGATAAGAACCCTGAGGTTTATCAGGGGGAATAAGGAGATTGGCTTCCGGGAGATATTGAGGGAGGCCAAAGGGATAGATCTCCCCTCCCCCCATTTCTACCTCTCCAAGGCCCTCTGGCTTCTCTCCCAGGATGAGGATCATCCTGCCCTCTGGGATTGGATAGAAGGGGAACAGGTGGGAAGGGATTACTTAAACTATCTTAAATGTTGGAAGCTGCCGGTCCTCTTGGACCATACCCCCGCGGTGGACATCTACTGTTACCTGCTCAGCGGATTGGGCTATCTGATCAAAAGATTGGGAGGAAAGGGGTTGGTGCTCATCATTGATGAGGCCGAGACCCTATTCCACCTCTGGTGGACCCCCTATCAGAGAATTGGCCTCTACCTCTTCAAGGGCCTGGTGGGCACCGCCCTCAACCTGCCCCAGCTTACCGAGATGGAGGGGAAGAATAGGGAGAGGGATCCTGGTCTAAATGTGGGTTGGGTTGATGGAGAGGGATACATTCACTCTGGTATCCGCCCCCTTCCCTACTTATATCAGAGCCCCTCCCATATACTTCTGGTCCTGGCCTATACCCCCTCTTCCTCTCCTTATTATGAGGGGATAGAGGAACTTGTCCATCAGGGAAGAATTATCTCCCTCTCCCCTCTCTCCGGTTCGGACTACTCCCTAATGTTAGAGAGGTTGATCGAGCTCTATAGCCAGGCCTTCCCCTCATTCCAGGCAGAGGGAGGGGTGAGAACCCTTTTGACCAGGAATTTGAAGGAAAAGAGGGTGAGGATGTTCCTCAGGGAGGCGGTGGAGCTTATGGATCACTATCGCCATTACCGATATGGACCTCAAGAGGTCTGAGCTGCAGTTCAGGAGGCTTCTGGCTCATAGCTGGGGGGCCTTCTTCTCCCCATTTCCCCATCTTCTCCCCATCCAGAGGTTAACCATACCTAAAGTGTTGCAGGGTAGGAACCTGGTTATCTCCTCACCTGCGGCCACGGGAAAGACGGAGGCCGTGATGGCACCATTGGCCGAGCTTCTGATAGAGGAGGGATGGAAAGGCTTGAGCATTCTCTATGTCTCCCCCACCAGGGCTCTGGTCAACGACCTCTACAAGAGACTGAAAGGTCCCCTAAGTGGGCTGAGGATCGGACTATCCAGGAAGACGATGGATCATCCCGAGTTTGACCCCCTGGAACCTACCTCCGTTCTGGTTACCACCCCGGAGTCCTTTGACTCCCTCATCTGTCGGGCTCCCCAGGTATTCGAGAGCCTGAGGGCCGTCTGTCTGGATGAGATCCATCTCTTGGATGGAACCTATCGGGGCGATCAGTTGATGGTTCTCCTGCAGAGGTTGAGACTTCTGCGGAAGGGGCCTATCTGCTTTTATGCCCTTTCGGCAACAATATCCGATCCCATATCCCTGGGGGAGCGGTATTTTTTCCCCTTTGAGATAGTTCAGGCTAAGGGGAGGAGGATGATTAAATATACCCTGCTCCCCTTTGATGATAGCCTGAAGGAGCTTACAGAAAAGCTCCGCTCTGAGGGAATCAAGAAGGTTCTGGTCTTCTGCAACACGAGAAAAAGGGTGGAGGAGGTAGCCCTCCTTTTTAAGAGGTCCTGGAAATATCCGGAGAGGGTGTGGGTGCACCATGCCAGCCTGAGCAGGAGGGAGAGGGAGGAGGTGGAGAGGGAGATGAATCGGGAGAGGGTGGGGATCTGTGTGGCCACTATGACCTTAGAGCTGGGGGTGGATATAGGTGACATCGAGGCCGTGGTTCTGGTCTCTCCACCTCCCTCGATGAGCGCCCTTCTGCAGAGGCTGGGGCGGAGCAACAGGAGGAAAGGGGAACTGGTGGCCTACGGTCTCTATCGGGACGAGTGGGAATTAACCTTCTTTAACCTTCTCTTCGAGCTGGCCCAATTGGGGTGGATGGAGGATGAGGAACCGCCCCCTTACCTCTCGGTCTCGGTGCAACAGATGCTCTCTTATCTCTATCAGAAGAGGAGGATTGGGGCCACGCCAGAGGCCATTTATAGGATCCTTTCCCCCTTAGGTTTAGAGCTTACCGATGTGCTGGAGCTTCTCCTCCACCTGGAGAGAATCGGTTTCGTCCAGTCGCCGAGTGGGGGAGTATATTGGCTGGGCCCAAAGGCGGAGGCTATGGCGGAGAGGGGTTTTATCCATTCCAACATAGCCAGAAGTCAAGGGAGCTATCGGGTTTTCGACCTGAGATCGGGGAGAGAGATTGGCACCATAGAGACCTTAAGCCCCCAATTCGTCCTCAAGGGGAGAAGTTGGGAGGTGGAGAGGGAGGATGGGTCTAAGATATTTGTCCGCCCCTTAAGTCAGCAAGGAGATGGAGTAAAGGGTGTATTCTCTGGGGGTGGGGGCAGGATGTGGGGTCACAGGTTGGGGGCAAAGCTAAAGAGGAAGCTCTTTACCGGGGCAAAGGAGGATGACCTCCCCTTCTGTTTGGCTGGTAAGATAACCAAGGTCTATCACTTCTTGGGGCCTATGTGGGGAGGGATCTGGGCCAGGTATATCAGCCTGATTAAGGGAGTGAAGGCACAGGATTTTGAGGGTATTCTCATCACTCTGGAGGGGGATCCCGAGTTAAATGAGCTCCTCAGGCTTTTAGACGAGGAGATTGACAAGGTTTTGGAGGGAATCAGGGGCTCTTTGCTTGAGCAACTCAACCTTGGTTCCTTCTTTCGCTACCTCCCCCCCAATTTCCAGGATGAGGCCCTGAGGCAGGTCCTGGGAACCGAGCAAATGGTTGATTACATAGGGAAGTTTAACCCCCTAAAGGTGGAAGAATGTCCTTGACAGAGGGGAAAAGATTTCATTATAATAGGGGCAATCGTTACATATGTGGGAAACATCTCCCTTGTGGGCGGCATCTCCCGATGCCGGTCAAAAATGTGCTGTCAGGAGTTACCTCCTGACAGCTCTTGAAATGAACTGTAGGGACAGGGCTTTAGCCCTGTCCGAATGCGGACAAATCTAAAGATTTGTCCCTACATCGGGAAAGATAACAGACAGACATAAATGTCTGTCCCTACATTCAAGCTGCTGAGCGGTCAGATCTCCTGATCTGACCGTGCTGGTGGCAGAAGAGGGCTTCTGCCACCTCGGATGGAAGCCTGAATAGGTAATTAAAGATTTGACCTCACGGCCTTACTATTTCAAGGAGGTTGAAATGAGTATAATGCAAAGGTATAGAGTCAAGCTTGAGAAAACTGAGGAAGGTTATGCAGTTTGGTGTCCGGGATTGCCAGGATGTTGGTCTCAGGGGTCAACTGAAGAGGAAGCACTGGAAAATATAAAGGATGCCATAAAGACATATCTGGAAACGGTTGAGGAGCTTGTAAAGGACAAGTCCACTCGTTTGGTAGAGGTTCCAGTATAGAAATGCCAAAGCTTCCAGGCGTGTCTCATCGTCGCGCTGTCAAAGCATTTGAAAAGGCCGGCTTCTGGGTAGTTCGTGAAGGTAAACACATCTCTATGACCAATGGTGATCGTATCATCACTATTCCTCGCGCTGATCCAGTCAATGCTTTTACAATAGGCGGGATTATTAAAGATGCAGGGATGACAATTGAGGAATTTAAGAAGTTACTTTAAGGGAAAATCTTCCGATGCCGATAATCAAAGTTGTAGGGATAGGGCTTTAGCCCTGTCCGAAAGTGGGCGGACAAACCTGAAGGTTTGTCCCTACACAGTAGAAACCATTCTACCGCACTTTAGTGCGGGTCACTATGGAGTGCGTCAACTCCTGTTGACGCATGCTGTGACAGGGGACACAGCACTCCAAACGGGCTAAAGCCCAGAAGAGGTTACCCCAGCTAAAGCTGGGTAGAAAAGCCGTAGGGACAGGGCTTTAGCCCTGTCCGAGGAGAGAGGCGGACAAACCTAAAGGTTTGCCCCTACATCTGAAAAGAGAACGGACAGACATAACTGTCTGTCCGTGCGAAAAAACAGTAGAAATATGGGAGAAAGCACTCTGATACAACGGAGGTCGTCTCCGAGGCTTAGAGACTTTGACTACAAAGGGTCTTATGCCTATTTCATCACCTGTTGCACAAATCAAAAGAAACCCCATTTTAAGGATAAAGACATTGTGGGAATTATGGTTGATGTCCTTAAAGAAACTTCCCAAAGGTTCAACTTCCGAGTATATGCTTACTGTTTTATGCCCGATCATCTGCATCTCTTGGTTACTGGAGGTGAGACCTCCTCTCTCGGTGAATTTATGAGGTTCTTCAAGCAGAAGACAAGCTTTATGTTCAAGAAAAGAGAAGGCAATTCCCTTTGGCAGAGGAGTTACTATAACCATGTTCTCAGAAAAGAGGAGACGTTAAGGGATGTAGCCCTTTACATATTCCACAATCCAGTTCGGAAGAAGTTGGTAGAAAATTATCAAGATTATCCATTTTCGGGTTCTTTTGTTTTTGACAAGAATGAATTGGGCAAATCAATGTAGGGACAGGGCTTTAGCCCTGTCCGTAGGGAGCGGACAGACATAAATGTCTGTCCCTACACAACACAAAATACAAACCCAAAAAATGGAGGTGTGGGAATGAAAGCACGCATGTTTGTCTGTTTTTTGGTTGTGGTTTTGGTAGGCGTTGTGGCCATACCGGCTTTTGGCCAGAACCTATTTGTTAATGCCTTGGGGGGAACCAACGGTGATGACGGGCACTCTGTGGTAGAGGTTTCCGATGGGGGGCTTGTGGTTACCGGATGCACTGAGAGTTACGGCGCAGGTAATTTAGATCTCCTTCTGACCAAGTTTGATGGTTCAGGGAATCATCTCTATACAAGAACCCTCGGGGGAACCTCCGATGATTGGGGGTACTCTGTAGTAGAGGTTTCTGATGGGGGGCTTGTTCTCACAGGACACACTTACAGTTACGGCGCAGGTTCTTCTGATCTCCTCCTAGTTAAGTTTGATGGTTCAGGGAATCATCTCTGGGCAAGGGCCCTCGGGGGAGCCAGCGGGGATAGGGGGCACTCTGTGGTAGAGGTTTCCGATGGGGGGCTTGTGGTTACCGGATGCACTGAGAGTTACGGCGCAGGTAATTTAGATCTCCTTCTGACCAAGTTTGATGGTTCAGGGAATCATCT
>DAOVCL010000064.1 GCA_030670005.1 Candidatus Zixiibacteriota bacterium
ACTTCGAAAACATCTGGATCGAATTTCATACAGACCGAGTAGCCTTTGAGTTCAACATCATTTCTCCCCCAAACTGGAATGACTACAGTATCACCAGGAGAGCCACTTAATCCCTCAGGAAAATAAAATCTGTTCGCGGCAACTTCCACTCCCCTGCCTTCAAGGGATACATCCAGGCTCGGCTCATCAGGGTCATTGCTGGTCACAGTTAGCGTGCCGGTTATGCCATCTAAAGCTGATGGCTTAAACCTTACCAGCGCTCCTATGCTATCCCCAGGAGCCACTATCTGCGGGAAGCTCGATGGTGCTATTACCCCAAAGTCTGCATTATCGGAGGTGACATCGGTAACCGACAGATCGGCTGTGCCCCTGTTGTAGATGTAGAGCGTCCAATCAGCCGAGTCACCCAACATCACATCCCCGTAGTCGTAGCTCGTTGCAGACAGATCAATATCCGGAACAGGTACCTCCATCTTTGTGAGAGCAAAATCGACTGTCGTTGTCACCCCTTCTTCAACAATAGCCTCGGTGGTATCGGGATAGTAACCCTCGGCGGTTGCAATAACATCGTAGGTGCCCACCAGCACATCATCAAGGAGGTAGTGCCCCATTGCATCGGTAGTATCAGTATAGCCGTTAGCGCTGACAATTGCTCCTTCAATGGGCTTGGGAGGGCGAGCACCCTTCTCCGTGACAGTGCCCCCAATCGCACCATAATGGCCCAAAACTGTGAAGGTACCATCTTTAAGCTCTGGATAAACATCGTAATAGAGGTAAACAAAATCAGGATTCTTCGGAGGAGTTCCAATACCATTAGCTAAATCTATTGTATAGGCACCAGGAGCTGCACTACCTTTCACATTGAAGACCAAATCGACCATCCTATACCTGCCAGGAGGTATATCAGGAGTGCCCCCATACCTAAAAACTATACCTAATGTAGCCCATCCCTCATCGTTGTTAATAACCGGCGCATAATTATGGGGATCAGGTATAACATCATAGAAACTCGGGTATACTGGATCCGTCACGTTATAGAGTATCGTATTCAGCTCCAAAGCCGAATTGTCAAATGTGAAACATATGACAACGCCATCCAGATTTTCCCCCAGGTATCCACACACATTGCCGTACATTGGAACAACAACAGAATTATCACCAGGGTAGGCTGCTGCGTCCGATACGATCATCGAATCCACACACTCTTGCGCCTGGGCAATCTGAGGACTTCCCAGCAGGGCGAAAGACAAGATCATAAGCCCTGTCAGAATAATTCCCTTTTTCATTTTTTGTCTCCTTTCAAACAAAGGTGATTAAAAGTGATCAATAATCCGCCAAGGCTACTGCTTGGCTAAACAACCTATAACAAATAATTATCACCTCCTTTCAAAAAAAACAAAGATTAACAGTAAACTGAGAGCCCCTTTGCTTCCAATGGCTCGCAGAGGAACAATTATGGAAAGTTATATCATAAACAGCCTCCTTTCAGAACTTAGCTCCCTGCGGTCGCTAACCTCTCCATAGGGCCTCTCGGCCCTATGGCGCTTCGCAATCCTGTGCCAGCTCGGATTGCTCCGCTGTCACCCTTGAAGGGGGCCTATCCCCTTTAAACTACCCCCACATTTCGGAATTTCTTAGAAATTCCGAAATGTACATTGTACGAGCTAAAAGAATCTACTCCCTTAGGGTGACTTTTCAACCACCCCAGCGGTTCGTAAACCAGATCTCACCGCAGAACTACCATTTTACTCACCTTGTTAAATTTGCCAGCCTTTAGCCTGTAGAAGTAGATGCCAGAGGCTACCTCTTCGCCGGTTTGATCTCTTCCATCCCACAGGATCTGATAGTAACCGGCAGGTTGTTTCTCATCAACCAGCGTCCTCACCTCTTGCCCCAATATGTTGTAGATCTTGAGAGTGGTGCGGTGCGGTCTCACCTCTCTATTCCTATCTGGGATGGAGTAGCGGATGAGAGTGGTGGAGTTAAACGGATTGGGATGGTTCTGGGAGAGAGCAAAGGTGCCTGGGAAGGGGGAATACATCTCCGATTTGATCCCATCACAGTTTTTTACATAAAGGGTACCATCTTTTGCGGTAGTGGGTATGGACCGACCACTGGAGTCACCTAAGATTACCTCTGATAGGGTTAAAGCATACTTACCTGGGTCCGCTCCTGGAGCGGGCGCAATGAGAATCTCTCCCAAACTGCCAGTCCCTGGAGAAATCTGCCTCCCCCCTATGTCAAAGATAAGGAGCTTGAGTTGGCCTGCAGGATTGCCTGTGGCCCACTCAAAAACACTTAAGCTATCCGTGCGGGAACTAGCTATCACATCGCTGACCGTCAGATTGGAATCATCATAAGTGAGGTGCAGCTCAATTCCGGCAACCGGGATTTCATTCTGCAGTGTTATAGATATAGGGACGGCCTCGCTGTCCAAACAGGCTGAGTTTGAAGAAACCCACACAGATGCTGATATAGTAAGTTGAGATACGACGAGGACAATCGGAAAACACAAGAAAAGCATCCAGATTAACTTTCCCTTTGTGAACATTTTGCCTCTCTTACTGTAAAAATCAAGTCCATCATCGTTCAATTCTTCGGAATAATCTAACTTACTTAATTTTTCCTCATCTGCTCAATAAATTGAGTAATTACATACTTATCCTTCAGATAGCATAACCCTCTCTCCCAACTCTGTTTTGCTGGCAGATGAGAGCACCTGATAGCTTCAGGGAACTTCTTGCCAGGGGGGATTAGTCTCCCATCCCCATAAAATCCTTACGGCTTAACTCCGATTCGGTTGGATATCTATCTAAAAAGGGTCGCCTGGTGAAGGTAGCTATCTGCCTAAATCATGGGGTCTGGTTTGAATGGAAAATGAGGCTATTTGGTTCCAGCTAATCTGACAGTCGACTGGTCAGGATGGCTAAGCCTTAGAACTTGCCGCCGAGCTATTTTAATTTGAGGAAGTTCTATCCCTGTAAAAAAAGCCGAGCTACTATAGCTACAGCAGCTCGGCTATTAAAACAGTAGGCTAAAATAAAAAAAATAATAAATAGCAACCCTTCCCTTTTTGGTCTCTCCCTTAACACCTTTCAAGGGTTGCTCAACCCCCCGGCTTTGTGTATTTCGATTTCTCAAGCCTTACACCCTTTTTTCTAGAAACTGTGTAACTTCTTGAAAAACCATAAGTATTTAAACTACATTGCCATCTTTTACTTTTTGCAAAATGACAACGAGGCCAATATAATTCCTTAATTCTCAGATGTCAAGGCATTTTTTGGCCTCCCAGTAAAATTTCTGAAAGGTGTAGATAAAATTGAATCGCTGAGGTGGCTTGATGGCCACCTCAGCGGTTCTTATTAAATCAGAAGACAAGGTATCACCGCAGCAGGATCATCTTCTTGGTGTCAGTGAAATTACTCGCCTGAATCCGGTAGAAGTAGATACCCGAGGATAAATTGTAAGCGTCCCAGGTAACCATCTTGTATCCCGCCTTCTGCTCACCATTCACTAAGGTTGCCACCTTCTGGCCAATCACATTGTAAACCTCCAGTCTCACCTGGCAGTCCTTGGGCAGAGCATATCTGATCTGGGTTATCGGGTTGAAGGGGTTGGGGTAGTTTTGTGACATCTTGTAAGATGTTGGCAACTCAGCAGTTTCGACCCCTTGACTAACTCCAACAAGTGTCACCGTGGCCACATTGGAGAAGCCCGACCAGTTGGGAACCTCATCGCCGGTTTTTATGACGAAGTAATAGGTAGTGTCTGGCAAGAGACCGGTAACAGTGCACGAATCTGTAATACCTGCTAACGAGGGAGATGGCTCGTTGGGAACAGTATCAGTATCAGGGGAGATCCACCAACTGGCAGTATCCTTACCAACTGGAACGGTGGAGTAGCGGAGATCGTAGAAATCAGCCCTTCCTAAGTTTCCGTCGTCTCCGGGAGCGGTCCAGATTAAGTTAACGAAGGTATCGCCGACGACGCTGTTGCTCAGGTCAGCAATCGCCGCAGGGGATATGAGATCAGGCGTCCCATCATTGGTTAGAATCTCTACGGTCGCCGAGCCACCCCCACCCTTGGCCACTGCTAAGTCTAAATCTCCATCCCTGTCGAAATCGCCATCTATCAGTGCGTAAGGTGCCGAACTGGCGTACGTGACTGCTTGGCCGAATGTGCCATACCCATCGTTTTTGAGCACATAGACCTGGTCCGAGGGATAGTCAATCGTTTGGGCCAGATCTATGTCGCCATCTCCATCCCAATCGCCACAGCAGATGGAGTAAGAATTCCGTCCGCTGATATAATACTTATCCGTTGCGGCAATTGCTCCGTCTCCATCGTTGAAGAGAACACAGAGGGTGTCGGTGTAGACAGAGGAGACGGCGAAGTCTATGTCCCCATCCCCGTCTAAATCGTTGCCATAGACATCACAGGGGCCATCGGGGACAGCGTACAGGGCAGGATACGAGAATTGGCCATCTCCCGAGTTGAAGAAGATGGCTAAGCTATCATCCCATACCCCATAGTCGCCCACTTTGAGTCCCGCCAGATCCAGATCTCCGTCACCGTCCATATCCCCCGCCAACTCCAGCCTTAAGCCGCCGCCAGGTATCATAAAATATTGGTATGTCTGGGTGAAATTCCCAGTGCCATCGTTTTTGAATATATCAAGCCAATGCTGGAAGTCATTAGGTTGGCTGAATAGAGCCAGATCGAGGTCGTTATCACCATCGAAGTCACCAGCGATCACATTGTTTGGGTAATTGGAAGAGGTCCCATAATTGGTCGGCCCAGAGTAATGGCCGGTCCCGTCGTTGAGATAGACGCTGAGTTGATGGCTATGGCTATTATTCACCGCCAGATCTACATCACCGTCCCCGCTGAAGTCCCCGCTGGCTATCCTTGTGGGATAGTCGCCTGTGGGATATCTTCGGTAGCTGGTAAAACTCCCGTCTCCTCCATTTAAAAGGACGGTCAGACTGTCCCAAGAGTGGTTGACGGTGGCCAGATCTGGGTAGCCATCGAGGTTGAAATCGTTGCTGAGTATATCATCAGGGCTGCTTCCGCCGGGGTAGGTACCAGTGGAGGAGAAAACGCCCTGGGTGGGATTGCCGATCCCCACGGTAAAGGACCAGATATGGCTCATCGGGGGCACATTGTCCTCTGATTTCACCTTGCGAGGTAGGATGGTCGTAACAAGCTCTCCGTCAATGAATTCATTATCAGGGTCAAAAGTGAATATCTTTGTATCGCTCTTGTAACTGTAAGTCCCTGAATGGGGTCCGGATCGGGAGCCGTGGACGGAAAACGAGGAGCTGTTAAAGCTGGAGAGGATCATACCCTGGTCAAAGGCAAGGGATATATGGGTGTTGGCTGCTACTCCCAGGTTGTTCATTCCCGGAGAGGTAGAGAGAGTTCGAGGTCTAAGGGTCAGGGCTGCATCGCCCAGCAAGGTCATACCGTAATACCAACGAACATCGGCGCTGTCATAGGGGGCCTGAGCCGCAAACCACTCCTTGAAGGACTGACCCAGACTCTTTGCTTGCCCCAGGGGACCGTAAAATAGATCGAAGTCCCACATACTGCCGGTCTTAGTGCAGCCCACTGCTCCCAACCCGTGATCCTCGACGAAGATATACCATCCCCCCATATAATCGGTCTCCACATAACGACAGTTGGAACAGGCAAAAAGATCATAGAAGATAGCCACCGGGTCAATATTCTCCACATCCTGATTGGTCACTGTGGCGTAATCAGGGCCGTCCATCTCCCACTGGTCGTTTACCTTGAAGAAATGCTTCTCCCAGGACGAATGGAGCATTACATGCATCCACTCGAAGCTCTGAATCAGCCTCGTGTCCCGGTAGTCGTCCCTGCAGGTAGTAGCCTTGTCCTTGACCAGCAAGCGGGTTGGATATGCCGATCCCACATAGCCATCGATATCATCTGCCGAGGAATACCAATCGTCGTCCACATAGACCAGAGCCCGTTCCTGGGGATAGAGATTCCCTTCGCGGAAGTTGTGGTTTTTGGTAAAGTAGTTATTGAGTAAGGTTACCTCAGTACCGCTCAGGGTCATAGGTGAAGAGGTTAGTCTTCCCACCCAGATCTCCGGTCCTCTATCTCCGCTGCCATCGGTATGGTTATCGAAGACACCTGATTGAAAGGGGTATGTAGACTGATTATCCTCCCAGGTCCCATCCAGGTCCATATAGAAGAGGTCACAGGGGAAGTTAGCATACTCATTGTCCAAGGAATCAGGATCGGTTCCATCGAAGTCATAGTCTATTTCGAACCAGGGAATGGGAAGGTCACCGATGAGGATGACGCCAACCAGGCCGGTGGATTGGCCTTGCAGGTAGCCCCTCAAATCATTGGGGGTTCCACCGGAGGAGGCGTAGATGACCACAGTATAGCCTGCGGTTTCAAGGTCGGACTTATATTGGTTCAGGGCGGTCTGGATCGACGATTGAATCGAGGAGTTGACTATCAAAAGGATCTTGCCGGTCCCCTTAGAGGGGCTCTTGTAAACCCGCTCTATGCGGAACGGCCCTGGAGGGCCAACTCTGGCCATATACTCCGCGTAGCTGATTAGCTTCTTCCCACTGGGATCGTATGTGACTACCACATCATCCCTGCTTTGGGAGGCAGCATAAACCCCGCCAAGGACGACGAGGATTATTGCCATCCCAACCAACAAGCAAGTAATCTTCTTCATGTTAAACACCTCCTCTTTGATTTGCCATTTGTATTACTTTTGGCAATAGTTTATACACTTCTTTACTACAGATAGGAAGACGAAAGGATTTCTTTTGCCTTCCCTGACCCGAGGTCCTCTTTACTTAAAGAGGAAAGAAAGACTTTTGACTTTCAGTTTTTTTCTTCTCCCTTATCACCCCCTCTCACTTTATTTTTGCAAAAATAAAAAAGGCCCATCTCTTACCCCGCGGGCAAAGAAGGGCCATCAGACAATTTTGGGCATTTCACCACCCCCTTAAGAGTTAGGAATTGATCAAATCATCTCCATTGCAACACATATAAAATAATAATTTTGAGAGGGTTTGTCAACACCTTTTAACGGATTGGGGTCAGGCTGAAAAATAGAGATAACTACTACTGCGTAATTAGTATTTAGAGGTTTGACCCAGCCCTGTGTGTTTACGGATTGCTCCGCTGTCACCCTTAAAGTCCCCACCTACGGTCGGGACTTTAAGCAATCCCCTGCCTTCCCCTTTTCACCTTAAATTCGGTGAGGAGGGCTACAATCCCCACCAGGGTGGTTATAGCCGAACAGAGCTGGGGAAACCAATCCCCCCATTTGGTGTAGAATGTCCTCTTCCCCCTTGGGGGGAGCTCGCCGATCAGGTTCCCCCGGGCAAGGAGCTTGGTTTGGGCTATTGCCCTACCATAGGGATCGTAAAGGATGGATATCCCCGTGTTGGCACAGCGAGCCATACTTATGCGATTTTCCACCGCCCGGAACTTAGCTATCCCACAGTGCTGAAAGGGGCCTGTTGTCCGGCCGAACCAGCCATCGTTGGTCACATTTACCAAAAAGTCTGCTCCCCCCCTTACGAACTTTCTCACCAGGTCTGGGAAGATGGCCTCAAAACAGATGAGAGTGGCAAAATGGCCCTTGCTCAGGTGAAAAATGGTGAAATTTTTTCCGGGGGAGAAGTCAGCCTCTCCCAGGTTTATCCTCCTCAATATAGGTAGCTTCTGGTCAAATGGTATCCTCTCCGAGAAGGGGACAAGTTGGATCTTGTAGTAATGTTGCACATCCTCAAGTTGAGGCCGAAAGAGGAATACGGCGTTGTAGTATCTGGGTTCACCGTTTTGGCCGTAAGTATAATCCGGGGCTCCAACCAGAAGGGGAATCCTCAGCTCCTCGCTCAATTCTGCAACCCTCTCCCTATACACCTGACGGTGCATAAGATAACAGGGGATGGAAGTCTCCGGCCAGATTATCAGATCCGAACCCTGGGAGGCAATCATCCGGGACATCTCCAGATAGGTATCGATATTATAATCCAGGAAACGGGAATCCCACTTGACCTTCTGATCGATATTTCCCTGGATCAGACTTACCTTTATCCTCTCCCCCTGGTCAGCGGGGTGGATGAGGCTGCGACCCCAAAGATAGGGGAGAAGGAGGAAAACAGTAAGGAGAAAAAGATAGGAATATCTTCTCCTGCGGTGGAGGATGAGGAAACCGAGGAGGTTAAGGGAGACCACCCAAAATGATATTCCCTCTGAGCCGGTTATGGTGGCTATCTGGATGAAGGGCAGAGAATAGCCCTGGGTATAGCTCAGGTTTAGCCAGGGAAAGGCCAGTTGCCCCTGGGATCTCAGATATTCCAAGCTTACCCAAAGAAATGGGGTGACCAGAAGGGCGGCCCACCGGCTCCTTCGCTGAAAAAGCCCAAAGAGAAGACCGTAGAGAAGCCCATAGAGGGAGAGGACAAGGATGGCCCCTATCCCCCCCCATACGGTGGCCCAGCATATCCAGAAGAGACAGAGGGAGTTGGTGAGGAGGCCCCAAAGATAGCCCAGCCGACAAGAGGAGGAAAGATCAACTCCAATCAGGGCCTCCCAAAGGGGAATAAGCGATATAAAGGCCAAGGAACCCAGAGGGAATGGGGGAAATGATAGGGAGAAGAGAAAAGCTGAAAGTCCAACCAGAAGAAGGCGCCTCCGCTCCATTTATGCTTTTCCGTTAGGTTGTTGCCCCTTTTCTTGGGGTCTACTGGCTACCTTCACCTTTTCTATCGACCCTCCAGCGGATGCAATTATCTCAGACTCCATATCCTGATAGCATATCCTCTCACCTTGGTGGATTGCTTCCCCGTCAGGGAGGAGTCAATGATCTGATTAAACATTTTGATTTTGATTCTCCCCTGAATAGTCCCCTCCACAACTGGTCACCGAATTATCATCCTTGGTATCGTACTCGTCTGAAATCTCTCCGACGATCTCCTCAATTACATCCTCAAAAGTGACCACTCCTGCTATCCCCCCGTACTCACCTACAACTACGGCAAAGCCCTCGCCCTTCTTCTGAAAGGAGAGGAAGAGCTTCTTCACGCTTCTGGATTCTGGCACGAACTCTACTGGTTTCACCAGCTTTCTCAAGGGAGTAGATGAAATGGCGGTAAGAAGCTGGTTTACGGTAACTACACCAATGATGTTCTCTCTCCTTTCCCGATAGATAGGGATCTTGGAGAAGCCGGTCTTTTGGACAAGATCCATCAACTCTCTTAGGGAAGTTTTAATATCGGCCGCGCAGACATCTCTCAGGGGAACCATTATCCTCTTTACGGGAACCCCACCGAACCGAAAGACCCTCTCTATCATCTGGTTCTCTTCCCCGCTCCATTTCCCCCCCTCGGCCATTTCCCTGGAGAGAACAAGAAGCTCATCTTCACCGACCAAGGGAGAGGGTTTCTCCTTCCTCCTTAAACCAATGAGCCCGAGGATAAACCAGGCCAGATTTGAGAAGATGTATACCAAGGGGAAGAAGAAAATGTAGGCTAACCATAGAGGCCTGGATAGGGAGGAAATCCAGCGGTCGGAATGGGTGTAAAAGAATGACTTAGGGATGATCTCCCCCCAGATGAGCAGGATGGGGGTGAGGATGATGGTGGAGAGAAGGAATACCTCTCCCTGCAGATAAT
>DAOVCL010000174.1 GCA_030670005.1 Candidatus Zixiibacteriota bacterium
GAAGGTCATATTCAAATATGAGTAATCATAGCCTGAGCTGGAGGTAAATCGGGTGCCCATCTGACTTAGTTCCTTATCCAGCCTATCCTTGGGATACCTCTTGGATCCCTTGAGCATTAGCTGCAGGGTTAACTTCTCCAAACCCATCGTTTCTTTGGTGAGGTTGAGGCATCCCCCTCTGACGAAGAGGCTCAGGGATCCGATCTGGCTTGCCTCTATCTGGCGGAAGATGACCTTTATCCCATTATTCAGATAAAACTGGCCCCCATCCTCTTTAGCCATAAGGGGAAGGGCAGAGAGGAGAAAAACAACTAAAATAACTATCGCTTTCTTGAACATCTTCACCCCCCTTCTAAAATTCCAGTGGTTGGAAAGAGATCTGGGTCCCCTCAGGGACCATAAGACCGAGGATATAATTTTTTCCCAGAAGGTATCTATCCAGGTAGCTGTTTATATCCTCCCTGGTAACCCTCTTTACATTCTCCAAATATCCCTGGTAATAGTCTAAACTACCCCCTCCTACATTCCACCAGAAACCGAGGGTAAGGGCAAACTGTTGACTCTTTTCCTCCTGGAACAATATATCGGTCTCCAGCTTTCCCTTCGCCGTCTCCAGCTCCTCTAAGGTTATATAATCCGGGTCTTTAAACCTCTCCATCTGGGAGAAGAGGGCCTTTTGGGCCAGGGCAATCTTTTCTGGCAGAAGTGTCCCCCTGAAACTTATCTCCCCCCCATATCTCTGGGTGTAGTAGCTCATCCTGGCATCGAAGAAAAGGCCAGAATCCACCAGGGCTTTCTGAAACTTGGAGGTGGGAAGGGTTAAGGCGGTATTAAACACATCAGCAGCGTAGGTGGCCTGAGGATCTAACCCCATCTGAGGTCCCATGAGCCTCAATACCATAGTAGCAATCCCCTCGGTGGGCTTCTCAGTTATCACTATGGCCTTATCCTCAATGGGGGGATGCTGAGAAAGGGTGTTGTAATCCGATTCCCCTCCCCTCTCCCAAGAGGAGAAATATCTCTTGACCAGGTTAAAGGCCTTTTCCTGATCAATATCGCCACAGATGATCAGGGCTGAGTTGTTGGGGATGTAATACCTCTTCTGAAAATAACGCATCTTCCTGGGCGTGGCCGTGGAGATTACCTCCCGGTAACCGATGATATTAATGCGGGAGAAGTATTCCCAGTAGATGAGCTTGTTCATATTCCGACGGAGGTGAAACTCCGATTGGGATTCGTTCCTATCATACTCGTTCAAAACGACCTTCTTCTCCTTCTCCAGTTCCTCCTCGTTGAAGAGAGGGTAACGGATGGCATCGTTCATAAACTTTAGTCCCTCTTCAATCCGTTCGCTTCCTAAGGTGATAAAGTAATAGACCCTCTCTGTGCTGGTGGCCCCATTATAGATTATCCCCAACTCCCTCACCCTCTTCTTGAATGCCTCCTGGGTGGGCAAAGTTTTGTTCCCCTTGAAGAACATATGCTCATAGAGGTGGGCGAGACCGTCATATTGGGGGGATTCACAGGTGGCCCCGGTCTTCACCGCTATCTCGATGGTCACCAGGGGGACGGTGGGATTTCTCACCAGGATAACCTGGAGGCCATTATCCAGTTCTCTCTGGACAATATCCGCTCCCCTAACCACGGGAACCAGGAGGAGAAGCAGGACAAATGGCAACCACTTTCTCATATAACCTCCTTGTTAGAATTTAGCTTTTACCAACCCACTAACCCGACATTTCGGAATTTCTAAGAAATTCCGAAATGTCGGGGGTAGTTTGAAGGGGGTATACCCTTTTCAAGGGTGACAGCGGAGCAATCCGAGCGAGCGGAGGATTGCGGAGCGCCAGAGGGGCGAGAGCCCCTATGGAGAAGTTAGCGACCGAAGGGAGCTAAGTTCGATTACTCATAAATTATAGCCACGAAGCCCCTAAGCATGTCCTGAGCGAAGTCGAAGGATCACTAAGAATATAAAACATAAGAGCAGTTCGGTTTGCAAACTGAGTCGTTCTGTATTAGTCTGTCAACTTTTGTTTTTATTCTAATGTTATCGATACTTCGTGCCTTAGTGTCTTTGTGGCATATGAATTATTCAGGCTAAATACAAAATGGGCTGACCTTCATTTAGCCCCTAAATTTAGTTTGACTTAGGGCGGGAACCTGTTTATATTCGTTTCGATGCTTTCAGGGGTCATCCTACGATTATGAACACAACCAGTTTCCTGACATAGTATAGCCCTTGATCTCATCCTGGTCAAGCCAAAAGTGAGGTGGCTTGTGGAGAAAGCTTGAAATTTCCATTTTAAGGAGATGTGCTATGATAAGGAAAAGCTGATTACTCAGGGGTTTTGTTGGGAAAATACAGAATGAAGGGGGAAGGGTGTTTTCTTCAAACCAGTTAGTTGTTGTAACGCCCCATTTCATATGGGGCGGAAAGGGACTTAAAAAAAAGGAGGAAGTGATGAGACATTCAAGAACAATCGTGGCTTGGGCCGTGATTATGATGGGGGGCGCGATAGCCCTTTTCCTGGCTTCATGCGCTACCCAGCAACCTGAACTCATTCCCAGGGAGGTATTCTTTGGGAATCCGGTGAAAACTGCCCCCAAGATCTCGCCGGATGGAAAGCTAATGGCTTACCTGGCGCCAGTGAACAATGTGTTGAATGTCTGGGTGAAAACTATCGGTGCTGAGGATGACAGGGTTGTCACTAAGGACGACAACCGAGGGATACGACGTTACTTCTGGGCACAAGACAACAGACACATAATGTATCTTCAAGATGTTGGCGGTAACGAGAACTGGAGGCTGTATGCTGTAAATCTGGAAACGGACGAAATCAGGGATTTGACTCCATTTGAGGAGGTGCAGGTTCGGATCGTTGATAAGAACAAACATTTCCCCAATGAGCTGCTCGTCGCAATGAACAAGGAAAACCCGTAGGTTCATGATGTATATCACCTTGACTTGACATCCGGTGAACTGGTGCTTGTGGCCAAGAACCCTGGCAATGTCCTGGGTTGGGTAACAGATGCAGATTTCAAAGTGCGCGGTGCTTTGGCAGCAACACCTGAGGGCGGGTTCGACCTGATGCTCCGGGAAAATGAAGAGGCAAGCTGGGATAAATTCATCACCTGGGATTCGGAAAACACTTTGACCAGTGGTCCGGTTTGTTTTTCTAAAGATGGGAAATATCTCGTTTTGCTCGATTCCCGTGATGCGAATACAGGACGTTTAGTTAAGATGGAAATCGCCACCGAGGAGATCGAAGTTATCGCCGAAGACCCACAATATGATATCAGCGATGCCATGATCCATCCGGATACGTATGAAGTCCAGGCTGTTTCCTTTACCAAAGCAAGGAAGGAATGGGTCGTTCTGGATGAATCAATAAAAGGCGATTTCAAAGCAATTGCCAAACTCGATCACGGGGATTTCTTTATTTACAACCGGGATAACGCAGATGACACCTGGCTGGTGGGTTTCACCAAGGATAACGGGCCAGTCCCTTTTTATGCTTTTGACCGAAACACCAAGAAAGGGACTTTTCTTTTTGACAATAGACCCGATTTGAACAATTATACCTTAGCTTCGATCGAGCCAATATCCTTCAAGTCACGAGATGGATTGACCATTCACGGCTACATCACCTATCCCGTGGGAAAGGGTAAAGCCAATCTGCCTATGGTATTGAACGTGCACGGCGGTCCGTGGGCCCGTGATGCCTGGGGATATAATCCCGAGGCTCAGTGGTTTGCCAACCGTGGCTACGTGTGCCTGCAGGTGAATTTCCGTGGTTCAACTGGATATGGCAAAAATTTCATAAACGCCGGAGATAAGGAGTGGGGCGGAAAAATGCATAATGATCT
>DAOVCL010000061.1 GCA_030670005.1 Candidatus Zixiibacteriota bacterium
GGAAGCTAAATTTAGTTAATTCCGTGGAGTGCCCACACTGTCATCAGCCAAAGTTGCCCCATCGGGTCTGCCCCAATTGTGGATATTACAATGGCAGAGAGGTAATCACCATAAAAGAGAAGTGACCTTTTGAGTAGCCCCTTAAGGATTGCCGTAGATGCAATGGGGGGCGATCAGGCCCCCAGGGTGGTGGTGGAGGGGGTGGTAGAGGTAGCCTCATTTTTGAATCGGGGTGAGGAGCTGATTTTGGTAGGGGATGAGGAGGCGATTAAAAAGGAGATGAAAACCCTCTCCGCGGATTCCCTACCTATATCCTTGATTCATGCCTCGGAGACAATCCATATGAACGAGTCACCCATCCTGGCCCTGAGGAAGAAGAGAAACTCCTCTATTGCGGTCGCCCTTGCCCTGCAAAGGAAGGGGGAGGTAGAAGCCGTGGTCAGTGCTGGCAACACCGGGGCGGTGATGGCCTCCTCTGTCTGGACGCTGAAGAGGTTAGAGGGAGTGGATCGGCCAGCTATTGCCTCCTTCTTCCCCACCGAGAAGGAACCAACCATCGTCCTGGATGTAGGGGCAAATGCTGACTGTAAACCCTTGAATCTTTATCAGTTTGCTGTTATGGGCTCTATCTATGCCCGCTCAATTTTGGGGAGAGGGGACCCCAGAGTGGGTCTTCTTAGTATTGGGGAGGAAAGCTCTAAGGGGAATGAGCTTACATTGGAGACCTACCGGCTCTTAGAGAGAAGTTCCCTCAACTTTGTGGGCAATCTTGAGGGGAAGGATGTTCTCACCGGGGATGTGGATGTGGTCGTCTGTGATGGGTTTGTGGGCAATGTCATCCTTAAATTCACTGAGAGCATTGAGAGAATTCTCACCACTCACTTCAACAAGCATCTGAGATCCAACTTAAGGACTAAGTTGGGGGCCCTTTTGCTTAAGCCTGTATTTGAAAATTTCAGGAAGGATTTCGACTATGCTGAATATGGTGGAGCACCCCTGTTGGGGGTGGATGGAGTTTCCATAGTATGTCACGGGAAGTCATCCCCTAAGGCCATCTGCAATGCCATTCTTGTAGCCAGAAGGATGGTTAGGGAGGAAATCAACGAGATGATAAAGGAGAAACTGAAGGAGAACAATATTGGGAAGAGGAACAATGGCTGAGATTATAGGGACAGGATCGGCAGCGCCAGAGAAGGTTTTGACGAACTTCGATCTGGAGAAGATGGTTGATACATCCGATGAATGGATAAGGACCAGAACCGGGATAAGGGAGAGAAGGGTGGCAGATGAGAACACCGCCACCTCTGATCTGGCCGCTCAGGCCGCCCGTCGCGCCCTTGAGGATTCAAGTCTGGGAGTCGAAGATCTGGATATGATTATGGTGGCCACAGTCACCCCGGATATGAACTTTCCCTCTACTGCCTGCCTGATGCAGGATAAGATCGGGGCGAGGAGGGCGGCGGTCTTGGACATAGGGGCGGCCTGTTCCGGCTTTATCTATGGGCTCTCCTTGGCCAGGAGCTTGATCGATATAGGGGAGTACAGGACAATCCTGGTCATAGGGGCGGAGATCTTGACCAAGATTACAGACTGGCAGGATCGTAACACCTGTATTCTCTTTGGTGATGGGGCAGGGGCGGCCATCCTGCAGGCTGGGGAGGAAAAAAAAGGGATATTGGCCACCCACCTTGGGGGGGATGGGAGCTTAGGATCGCTACTTGCCCTGCCGGCTGGTGGATCCCGCCTACCGGCCTCCCACCAGACGGTGGACGAAAGGTTACACTATTTGAAGATGGCCGGGAATGAAGTCTTCAAGTCAGCGGTAAGGGCGATGGGTGATTCGGCAGTGACCGTTTTAGAGAAGGTGGGCCTCACCAGCCAGGATGTGGATCTGCTCATCACCCATCAGGCCAACCTGAGGATAATTCAGGCCACGGCCAAGAGGATCCATCTCCCGATGGAGAGGGTCTATGTCAACTTGGACCGCTATGGCAACACATCTGCTGCCTCCATTCCCATTGCCTTGGACGAGGCCCGCAGGAGGGGCCTGATTAAGGAGGGGGACACCTCCCTTCTGGTGGCCTTTGGTGCCGGATTCACCTGGGGCTCAGCGGTTATCAAGTGGTAGTTCAGATAGAGACGAGAGGCGAGAGACGAGAGGCGACTCCGCCCTGAGGAGGCGGAAAATAGAAATTGGAATGTGGTGGCAGAATCCTGTTCTGCCACAGTCAGATCGGGGGGATCTGGCCGCTCAATCATTGTAATCCGTCAGGGTGGGAGCCCTGACGGCACAAACCCTAACTATGGAAAAACCAGAGCAAATTACTTGGGACTATGATAGGGAAGCTGATACGCTCTACATCTCATTTGGAAAACCCAGACTGGCACTGACGATGGATGTTGGCAGTGGGGTGCTATTGAGGTATATTGAGAAGACCGGGAAATTAGTTGGTTTCACAGTTATAGGGATTAGCAGTATCTGAAATCGGAGTTGGGTTAACACCTGGATTGTGCGGATTGTAATTTCAGATCTAAGGAGCTGTTCATTCCGTCAGGGCGGGAGACCTGACAGCAGAGGTATAGGAGGAAGATTTGAAGACAGTTTTCATCTTCCCTGGGCAGGGGTCACAATATGTGGGAATGGGAAAGAAGCTCTGTGAGGGGAACCCTCCCTCTAAGGAGTTGTATCAGAGGGCCAACCAAATCCTGGGCTTTGGTCTGGCAGAACTCTGCTTTGCGGGCCCCTCTGACGAGTTTAACCAGACAGTCAATGCCCAACCGGCCATATTCCTCCACTCCATAGCCGTCCTAAATCTCCTGAAAAGGGAGGGGCTTGAGCCGCTGGCTGTGGCTGGGCATAGCTTGGGTGAATACTCTGCCCTGGTGGCCTGCGGGATCTTATCCTTTGAGGATGGACTGAGGGCAGTGAAGCTGCGTGGCCAGCTTATGCAATGGGCAGGGGAAAAACAGTCAGGGACAATGGCGGCCATAATCGGCCTCAAGCCGGGTCAGGTAGAGGAGATATGTAGAGGGGTGGGGGGAGTGGTTAAAGTGGCCAATTACAATTCCCCCCTCCAGATGGTGATAAGTGGTGAAATAGGGGCGGTGGAGAAAGCGGTTGAGCTGTCCAAGGAGAGGGGGGCCAAGAGGGCTATCCAGCTTAAGGTGAGCGGAGCCTTCCATACTCCCTTAATGGAGTCGGCCAAGAAGAGGATGGAGGAGTTTCTCAATAGGTTGGAGTTCTATTCCCCTCAGGTGCCTTTCTTTTCCACGGTATCGGCCAAGAAAGAGGATGAACCGAACAGGATAAGGGAACTCTTTGGGGATCAGATCACCAGCCCGGTGAGATGGACAGAGACTGTGGAGGGCCTTTCTGCTCTCCATTCTGATGCCTTTTTAGAGGTGGGACCGGGAAAAGTTCTCTCTGGCTTGGTGAAAAGGATAACCGGGGGGATAAAGGTGTATCCTGTATCAGATCAGGAGGAGTTGAAAATTTTTCTTGAAAATCGCCTTTGATTTTGTTACCCTTCAGTCCTGATCCTCACGAGCCGTCAGGTGCCCTCACCTGACGGCAAAAGAGGAGGGTGGCAGAATCGGGGTTTTGCCACCACGCCTTAAAATTTAGACAAAGGGAGAAGCCGTCCAAATATGATGGAATTAAAGGGAAGGAAGGCTTTGGTTACCGGAGGGGGACGAGGAATTGGCAGGGCGATATGCTTGAGGTTGGCCAAGGGGGGCGCCGATGTTGCCCTGTTTGAGCTTGATGCAGGTTCTGCTGAGGAGACGACTAAGAAGATAGAGGAGATGGGGGTTAAATCTCTCTCTTTAAAGGTTGATGTCTCCCTCCAGGAAGAGGTAAAGAGAGGGATGGAGGAGATCAACCAGAGCTGGGAAGGGGTGGATATCCTGGTCAACAACGCGGGGATTACCAGGGATAACCTGATAATGAGGATGACCAGCCAGGATTGGGAGACTGTGCTGGGGGTAAACCTGCGGGGTGCCTTCTACTGCACAAAGGCTGTTCTCAGGGGGATGATGAAGAAGAGGTGGGGGAGGATCGTAAATGTCAGCTCAGTGGTGGGGAAGATGGGGAACCCCGGTCAGGCCAATTATGTCTCCTCTAAGGCCGGGCTCATCGGCCTGACCAAGGCAGTAGCCAAGGAGGTAGCCTCCAGAGGTATTACCGTTAATGCAGTTGCCCCTGGTTTTATAGAGACCGAGATGACCAAATCTCTCCCTCAGAAGGCCAGGGACTCATTCTTGAGTCAGATCCCCCTCCAAAGGAGTGGCTTACCGGAGGATGTGGCCAATCTGGTCTTCTTTCTCTGCACAGAGGAGGCTGGCTATATCACCGGCCAGGCCATAAATGTGGATGGGGGAATGCTGATGTAAAGGAAGTTAACAGTTTGCGGGGAACAGGGATCAGGAAAAATTCGTGACAACTGGCAACTGACGAATACCTGACTGCTGTTCCCTGACCCCTGTGAACTTTAAACTGATCAAAAAAAGGAGGTTAAAATGTCCGTGCAGGAAGAGGTGAAGGATATTATAGTGGAGCAGTTGGGTGTTGATCCCGACAAGGTAACCTTAGAGGCATCTTTTGTTGATGACTTAGGGGCGGACTCCTTGGATACTGTGGAGCTGGTGATGGCCTTGGAGGAGAAGTTCGATTTGGAGATCCCAGATGAGGAGGCCGAGAAGCTGACCACTGTGGGGAAGGCCATTGAATACATCGAGAAAAGCAAAAAGGATTAAGGGAGAATCCCATTCCATCAGGGATATAGAGCTCCAGAGGGTGGTGATTACCGGTATGGGGGTGCTTACCCCCATAGGTAATACGGTAGAGGAGTACTGGGGTAATCTGATAGCCGGCTGCTCAGGGGTGGAGAGGATAACTAAGTTCGATCCCAGTGATTTTTCCAGCCAGATAGCCGGTGAGGTGAAGGGATTCCAACCCCTGGACTATATGGACAGGAAGGATGCCCGCCGGATGGATATCTTTGCCCAATATGCTGTAGCCGTGGCAAAGATGGCTGTGGCGGATGCCGGACTCGATCTCTCCAATGAGGATCCAGAGAGAATCGGCGTGGTGGTTGGCTCAGGCATTGGGGGGATTGGGACCTGGGAGAGGCAATACAAGACCCTTTTAGAGAAGGGGCCAATGAGGCTGAGCCCATTTTTCATCCCAATGATGATCATTGATATGGCCCCTGGTCAGGTGGCCATCGCCCTCAATGCCAAGGGGCCCAATTACTCTACCGTCTCGGCCTGTGCCTCAGGGGCCCATGCCATTGGGGACTCCTTCAGGATCCTGCAGAGAGGGGACGCGGATGTGATGATCACCGGGGGAGCGGAGGCCTCCATTACCCCTCTCTCTATGGCCGGATTCTGCACCGCCAAGGCTCTCTCCACCCGCAACCATGCTCCCCAGGAGGCCAGCCGGCCATTCGATGCTCAGAGAGATGGATTTATAATGGGGGAGGGGGCTGGAACCATCATCTTGGAGACCCTCGATCATGCCCGGAAGAGGAAGGCGAGAATTTACGCTGAGTTGGTGGGGCTGGGTATGACCGATGATGCCCATCATATGACTGCTCCTTCCCCCAACGGTGAGGGTGCAGCCAAGGCTATGGAGTTGGCCCTAAGGGATGGGGGCATTAGGCCGGAGGAGGTGGATTACATCAACGCCCATGGCACCTCCACCCCCTTTAACGACAGCACGGAGACCAAGGCCATAAAGTCGGTCTTTGGGGAATATTCCTATAAAGTGCCGATAAGTGCCACCAAGTCAATGGTGGGACACCTCTTGGGGGCAGCGGGGGCAACGGAGCTGATAGCTACGGTCAAAAGCATTCAGGAGTCTATCCTCCATCCTACCATAAACTACCAGTATCGGGATCCAGATTGCGATTTGGATTATGTTCCCAACCGGGCTCGCCCCAAGGAGGTAAAGATAGCCCTGAGCAACTCCTTCGGTTTTGGGGGGCACAATGTTTGCCTTGCCCTAAGGAAATTCGCCGGTTAAACCTCGATGGTGATGGGGAAATCCTTTCCCGAGGATGAGCTTAGGTCCTGGCTTGCGCGCAGGGGGATAGATCTTCAAGATCCTCAACTTCTCAGGCTAGCCTTAACCCATGCCTCCTTTGCCTATGAGAAGGGGGGGAGGGAGTCCAATCAGAGGCTGGAGTTTCTCGGGGATGCCGTCCTGGAGCTAGTGGTGAGGGAGTTCTTGTATCGGCTGCGACCCCAAACCGATGAGGGGGAGCTTACCAAGCTGAAGTCCAATATCGTCAGGGGGGAAACTCTGGCCTCTAAGGCCAAGGAGATAGGGTTGGGGAGGTTTATTCTTTTGGGCAAGGGGGAGAAAAGCAAAGGGGGAGGGGAGAACCCCTCAAACCTGGCTGGATGCTTAGAGGCGGTGATAGGGGCCATCTACTTGGATGGGGGGATGGAGAGGGCCAGGTCATTTGTGGAGAGGGAGGTGATTGGAGAGGAGTTGTTGAATGCTGAGCCGAACTATAAGGGGAAACTGCAGGAGTTCAGCCAGGGCAACGGTTGGGGACTACCCCTCTACTTGGTTGAGGAGAAGGCCGGGGGGAAGTTTGAAGTTAAGGTGAGGCTCAAGGAGGAGGTATGGGGGAGGGGTAAAGGGAGGTCCAAAAAGGAGGCAGAGCAAACTGCTGCCAAGGAGGCCTTAGAAAAGTTGGGAGAGATTTATGGATTATGATCTTACCGAGGAACAGTTGACGATAAGAGAACTCTGTCGGCAGATTGCCGAGGAGAGGATAAAGCCGGTAAGGGCAAGGTATGACCAGACTGAGGATTTCCCCTGGGAGATAGTGGAGGTTCTTGCCCAATCCGATATATTTGGCCTCTTTATCCCCCAGGATTACGGAGGATTGGGGGGAGGTATATTGGAGATGGCCATAGCCACTGAGGAGCTGAGCAGGGTCTGTGGGGGGATAGCTCTGGCTTTTGCTGCCACCGCCTTAGCCACATTTCCCATTCTCCTCTTTGGTTCCGAGTCACAGAAGAGCAAGTATCTACCTGATATTGCTGCTGGGAAGAGGCTTGCTGCCTTTGCCCTTACCGAGCCGGAGGCAGGCTCTGATGCTGGAGCGGTGAAGACGGCAGCAAAAAGAGAGGGAGATGGATATATTCTTAATGGCACCAAGCAGTGGATTACCAATGGGGGTGAGGCTGAAATATACACGGTGATAGCCGTAACCGACAAGAGCAGGGGTTCCAGGGGCCTGAGCGCATTCATCCTGGAGAAGGGAACCCAGGGTTTCTCCTTTGGCAAGAAGGAGAACAAGCTGGGGATAAGGGGTTCTACCACCAGGGAGCTTAGCTTTCAGGACTGTTTTATCCCCAAGGAGAACCTCTTGGGCAAGGAGGGACAGGGTTTTCTCATCGCTATGCGCACCTTTGACCAATCCCGTCCCGGGGTTGCTGCTCAGGCAGTGGGTATAGCCCAGGGGGCCTTGGAGGAGGCCGTTGCCTATGCCCAAGAAAGGAAACAGTTCGGAAAGCCAATTGCTTCCTTTCAGGGGATCCAGTTTATGCTGGCCGATATGGCCACTCAGATAGAGGCAGCCAGAGCACTCACCTATGCTGTGGCCAGGATGATCGACCGGGGAATCAGGAGGGTGGCTAAGGCCTCTGCTATGGCCAAGCTCTTTGCCTCCGATGTGGCTATGAAGGTGACGATAGATGCAGTGCAGATCCTTGGTGGATATGGCTATATGAAGGATTATCCGGTGGAGAAGATGATGAGGGATGCCAAGATAACCCAGATCTACGAGGGGACAAACCAGATCCAGAGGGCCATCATAGCCTCAAACCTGATCAAGGAGATGGCCGGGAAGAGGTAAGAGTTCAGTAAACCCCGTTCTGCTATGATGTCATTTCGAGCGAAGCGAGAAATCTGTTGCTATGCCGTTCATTTCCACGGTGTTATCAGGGCTCTGCCCTGACAGAAATTCATTTGTAGGGACAGGGCTTTAGCCCTCTCCGAAAGAAGCGGACAGATATAAATGTCTGTGCCTGCGGAACGATAGGAAGACCATTAAATAACGAATTCGTTTTTAATTTATGGTTCCCCTGCAAAACCATAGAATCGGTAGCCGCAGGCTTTGGTAAGCGAAAAGTAGCTTATAAATCAACTGCTTACGCAACCTAAAGGTTGCGGCTACCTAATTTTCAACCTTTTTGCAGTAGAGCCATTTATGAATAATTCCGCTGTCAGGGCTCCTGCCGTGGTAGTAGTTGTAGGGACAGGTCTTTAGACCCAATGGCACTAACTTTTACCCACTGATGTGCTCACGGCGGCATCTATCAGTCTGGAGGTGAAAGTTCAGCGAAGTAAGTCGCTTTGCGGATCAAGGCAGAGTTGTCATTCCGACTGAAGGGAGGAATCTGTATTTATCTTCAAAGCTTTATCGGATTTCTCGCTGCGCTCGAAATGACACATTAGACCGCATTTGAAAGGTTCCAGAGTCAAGGCCAGACAACAGCTCATTGCACACCTGCAGAAGCCCGCGAAATGTTAGTGCCATTGGGTCTAAAGCCCTGTCCCTACACGCACAAAACATCGGTTTTTTAAGAAATAATCCGGGCTAATGTCTAAATTTGATCAACCGGAACTGGACGAGGTTTTGAAAGAAATTCGGTTGGTAGTTGCCTATCTCTTTGGCTCCCAGGCCAGGGGCCAAGCCAGGCCGGTAAGCAATGTGGATATTGCCGTTTATCTGAATGAGGGGTTAAAGAAAGGGGAACGTTTTGACCTTAAGCTTAGGTTAATAGGTGATCTATCAGTGATTTTGCAGACCGATGGGGTTGATCTTGTCTTGCTCAGGGATGTTCCCCTCTTCTTCCAATATAGGATAGTGAGGGAGGGGGAAGCTGATCTTCTGTAAAGATGAGTTGCAGAGGATAAGATTTGAATTCAGGGTTATGTCCCTCTTCTTCGATCGCCAATATTATTATAGGAGACACACAAGATATCTCATAGCACAGGTTGCCAGGGAAGGGATCTTATGACAGATGTGGAAAGCATCGGGGATAGGTTAGGAAAATGCCAGTTTACGGTAGCCAGGGATCAGGATTAAGGATTAAGATAAAACAGCGGAAGTTGTGTGAATATCTAGTTGATGGTGGAAGTATTAACAATTCCCAGGGGTCGGTTTCCATGGATCAGGAAAAGTAGATAACTTTCCAGTGTTTTCAAGATTTGGAAGGTGTAACTGACAAAACGGGTATCGGAAAACATCAGAAATTGGGCGAAAATATGTGGGAGGTGGCTCCTGATGCCGATTATTGTCGAGGTCAACGGTTTCTTTCATTCTTAATTCTACATTCTTCATTTTACATTTCAAGCTTACCTGACTGCTGACCTCTGATCCCCTAGGAGCTGTTATAAAACACTCAGGTGATGTAGATTGAAGATCATTTGCTTAATAAAGCAGGTTCCCGACACCACAGATATAAAGATTGACCCCAGAACAAATACCCTCATCAGGGAAGGGGTTCCCAGCATAATAAACCCCTTTGATATGTATGCCATTGAGGAAGGGTTGAGAATAAGGGAGAAGCTGGAAGGTGAGGTTATCGCCATTAGTATGGGTCCCCCTCAGGCAGAGGAGGCCTTGAGGGAGGCCCTCTCCTTAGGCGTTGATAGGGCTATACTTCTCTCACATCCGGCCTTTGCCGGTGCGGACACCCTGGCCACCTCCCATACCCTGGCTCGGGCTATTGAGAAGCTCTCCCCCTATGATCTCATCCTCTGTGGACGACAGGCCTCAGATGGGGATACCGGCCAGGTT
>DAOVCL010000127.1 GCA_030670005.1 Candidatus Zixiibacteriota bacterium
AAAGAAAGGATGATAAAAATCTTGGATGAAGCGGAGATAGAAAAGGGTTATCTCACAAAAATTTTACAGAAATACGGTTTGAAAGAAAAATTTGAGCGTTTCGTAAGGTTATATTATGAGGAATAAAGAGATATTAAACCCAAAGATTGAGAATATATTTGAGGCAAAAAGAAGTTTCCATAGAGAACTTGCAAAAATATCCTTTGAGGAAAAGATAGAAATACTTTTTCGTTTACAGGAGATTGCAGATAACATCAAAGGTTCTTTAAGAAAGACACAGAAGCATCAGAGATCACGGCGGTAGTAGATAGGGACGTCCATAGAATTATAAATTGACAGAAGGAACCCTTTTTTGCTTTAAGCCACGCAAAGCGGTGACGCGGGGAAGTATCTCCAAATAATGGTGGTGAGCATCTCTGTGAAGAGGGGGAGGAAATAGCCAAAGAAAAAGGATTTAAAGTATTGGGAAAGTAGTTTTTTCAATTTTATGGACGTCCCCCGATTGTCCCATTGAAGACTATGTAACCGCAACCTTTAGGTTGCGTAAGTAGTTGATTTATCAAGCTTCTTTTTGCAGGCTAAAACCTGCGGTTATCTATTCTAGGGTTTTGCAGTTGAGCCATAATTGACAGCCTATATTTATCAAAGGAGAATCTATGGCCTTAGGTGTAAGGGCAGGAAAAAGAACGGGGATAAGGCTTTCCCTCTCGGTCACCTTCTTTCTGCTCCTCCTGTATACCGCGCAGACGGCCTTGACCATCTACCTGGTGGTGGACAAATTCAAGAAGGCGGAGCTGATCAGAGAGCAGAAGCTGAAGATAGGGGAGCTGGAGGAGAAGGTGAGACTTCTGGAGGTGATAAAGGAGTTCAAGGTCGGTCTCAAGGAGGGGGAGATAAGGGAGCTAACCGATCTTATCTGGAGTAAGAGCAAAGCCTGGGGTATTGACCCCCTCCTTATCCTTGCTTTGATAAAGACGGAAAGCTCTTTCCTCTGGAAGGCGGAGTCATATAGGGGAGCCAGGGGTTTAATGCAGATACTTCCCAGCACAGGCGAATGGTTGGCCAGAAGAAAAGGGATCAGGTGGGCTGGGCCCTATTCCCTCTACCATCCGACCACCAATGTGAGGCTTGGTCTGGCCTATCTCTTCGAGCTAATCCTCAAGTTCAAGGATGTGAAGAGGGCAATCATCGCCTACAATTTAGGGGAGAACGAGCTGAGGCTGAGGATAAGGAAGGGGGAGAGGCTACCCACTCGTTATCTGAACAGTGTGATGGAAAACTACAGGCTTATTATGAAGATGGCTCAAAACATTAACTCTTGAATTCAGAGATAACCCCAAATTATCTGTTAAGAAACCACGAGATTATCACAAGATATTCATAAAACAGGGATTCCACCAAAAGGCAATTTAATTATGCACCCAATATACTTGCTATGATATTCTCACATTGGTGTCTTAAGTGTCATTGCGAGGAGTGTAGCGACGAAGCAATCTCTTGGTCTTAACCTACATTCAGTGTTTTTTAGATTGCTTCGCTGCGCTCGCAATGACATGTAATCTATTTTGCACTTCCGTAATAATTTGCCTAACTCTTAGCGTTTTGAATACATATTTTTATTCTATTTAGGTGGAATCCCTGTAAAAGAAAGCTTACAAAAATTAAATTTAAAACCCGTTTTTTCACCTAAAAGATAAAGGATCATACTCTTGCTTGAAGATTCTTACATAATCTGTACTACAAACTTGCAAGATCTGGTTTTTTGACAAACTTTTTTAACCGCAAAGCTCGCAAAGTAGGCGCAGAGAAGGCAAAGGTTTGAATGTAAATTGCGGTATATACCAGGTGAAAGCCTGAAGCCGCAAGTATCTTTTTTACTATCAGTGAAATCTGTGGCCATTATTTGCTGGCAACTCTGCTGGACTGTGTAGCTCCGTGAGATTCAGAGGTGAATTGCCATAATCTCTATTCGTGCGGATTCGTTTATTCGTGTCATTCGTGTTCCAGAGATTCAGTGAAATCTGTGGCCCTTGTTTGGTTGCGGCTTTGCCGCGCTGGGTTCATTTGTGGTTAAGTATTTTGCAATAAAATGTTGAGATTTCAGATATTTCTTGTAGTCTTGGCCCTCTTGCCCTCGCTCTCCTCGGCTCAGGATAAAGGTCCCCTTACAAACCTGGACTTCCTGCGAGGAGCGATCTGGAGGACCCTGGACTCTTCCCTGAGCCAAACTAACCTGGGCTCCTCCATTGAGCTGATGGCAGAGGGGGAGAATGAGGCCGACTGGCTCTTAGAGGATGTCCTCCTCTCCTGGCTTCTGAAGAGGGGAGAGGTGGTGAGCCTGAAGGGGGGGGATCCTATTTCTGCCTTGCTTAGCTTCAGGATACTTGAACTGAGGCTGAGCTATCCTGCTCAGAGGCGGAGCGGGTTTCTAGGACCTCGCCAGATAAAGAGAGAGGCTAAGGTGGATTTTATCCTCAGGCTACAGGGCCCGGGTGAGCGGAGGGTCCTCTGGAACCAAAGGATAAAGGGAAGAATCTCCGATTGGGTCCCCAGGGCCAGGCTAAAACCAATAAAAGGCCCCTCATTTCTCACACCCCCCCTTCCCACCGGAAGGTGGGCCAGGTATGGAGAACCAGTGGTAGTCACCGGGTTGGTAGCAGGGCTGGTTTACCTACTCTATTCTAACCGTTAAGAAAGGATTCAAGATGAAGAGAGCTCATTGTCTCGTTATCTTTCTCTTTCTCCTCTCTGGATGTGTCTCCCATCCTCCCCCGGAGAGCGCAGGTGTAGAGGAAAAATATGTCTGGGCCTGCAAGAAACTGGATGAAGGGGCTAGCGAGGAGGCCATTGCCGAATTTAAGAGGATAATCTTTGAGCATCCGGGAAGCGAATATCTTGATGATGTCAGGTTTGGCTTAGCAGAGGCTTACTTCAAGCAGAAGGATTATATTCTGGCCGCATCAGAGTATAAGGCATTGATCAGGGATTTCCCCTCCAGTCCGTATGCCGATGACTCCCAGTACAAGGTTGCCCTCTGCTATTTTAAGCTCTCACCTGGCCCCCAACTGGATCAGAGGTATACCCATCTGGCTATAGAGGAGTTTAAGATCTTCTTGGAGGATTATCCCCAGAGCAAGTTTATGCCTCAGGCCAAGGGGAAGCTGGCTCAACTGAGGAATAAACTGGCCGAAAAGGCCTATAAGAATGGTCTTCTCTATTACAAAATGGGTGATTACGAGGCAGCAAAAGTATACTACCAAATGGTCTTGGACGAGTATGGGGAGACCGATTGGGTGGATGATGCCCATTATGGGTTGGGAGAGGTATGGGAGAAGGAGGGAGATAGGGAGAAAGCCCTCAGGGAGTATAGGATCATCCCCCACCACTACCCTTATAGCAACTGCTCCCGTAAGGCCTTGGAGAAGATCAGGAGGTTATCCTCAGGCTGATGGGGAGGATTGGGGTCTTAGGGGGGACATTTGATCCACCCCATATAGGTCACCTTATCCTGGCTCAGGAGGCTATGGTGAAGCTGAATTTGGAGGAGATAGCCTTCATCCCCGCTGCCTGTCCCCCTCACAAGGGTATTTCGCCCACAGCCTCCCCCCAGCAGAGGCTGGAGATGGTCAGCCTGGCCATTTCCGACAACCCTAAGTTTAAAGCTTTGGATATAGAGCTGAGGAGAAAAGGTCCCTCCTACACCATAGATACAATTCTGGAGCTAAAGAGAACCCGGGGCCCAGGGCGAGAGATCTTCTTTCTAATGGGCTCAGATAGCTTGAGGGAACTTTCAACCTGGAAGGAACCGGAGAAGTTGGTCAAGATCTGCCAGGTTGTGGTGGCTACCCGACCGGGCATAACCCCCAAGGGAAAGTTTGCTCAGGAGATAATAGCCCTGGAGATGCCTCCTGTGGGGATCTCCTCCACTCAGATAAGGAAGAGGGTAAAGAGGGGGGAGCCCGTCAGGTATCTGGTTCCACAGAAGGTGGAGCAGTATATCCTTCAGGAAGGTCTCTACCTCTGATGTGGGCCGGTCATAGGGACGAAGATGACCGACATAAGGTCCCGTTCCCTTACCTTTCCCCCCCTCTTGACCAGAAGCCTTAGGGTCTGAAAGTAGTTCCCAATCGGGATGACCATCCTCCCCCCTTCTGCCAACTGTTCCACGAGGGGAAGGGGAACGCTTGAAGTGGCACAGGTGACCATAACCCGATCAAACGGGGAATGATCGGGCCAGCCCCTGTAACCGTCCCCAATCCTGAAGTGGATGTTGCCATAACCCAATTGATCGAGGATCTCCTGAGCCCTGCGAGAGAGGTTACCTACTATCTCCACGGTGAAGACCTCAGCGGCAGTCTCCGCCAGCACAGCAGCCTGATACCCGGAGCCGGTCCCTATCTCCAAAACCCTCTCCTGGCCTTGGAGGGAGAGGGCCTGGGTCATAAAGGCAACTATATATGGCTGGGAGATGGTCTGCCCCTCCCCGATGGGCAGGGGACGATCGTCGTAGGCGGAGGGGGTGAGTGGGGGGGGAAGAAAAAGTTCTCTGGGGACTTTGCCCATAGCCCGGAGTACTCCCCTATCCTTTATCCCTCTGGACCTAATCTGCTGATCAAGCATAAGCTTTCTGGCCCTCTCAAAGCTGAGTTCTCTTCGGTGACTGAAGAGGGCGAAAAGGGAGGATAAAAGGTGAATGGGCAATCCCCTCCTCCAAGGTTTGAATCCGCTTGGCCGTCTCCACTTTATAGGTTTTCCCAAGACGGCCAATGATATGGACTGGGAATTTTTTCCAATATAAAGGAATTTTTCCCTATTGTCAAGGGAAAGGAAGAGGATATGGAAGAGCTCCTGGTAAGTATCTCCGGGGTAAGGGGCAAGTTTCCTCACCCCCTAAACCCTGAGGTGGCTGCCAGATACTCCCTGGCCTTCGCCAGGTGGGCAAAGGCCAAAAAGGTGGTTGTGGGGAGGGACACCAGGCCCTCAGGGGAGAGGCTGTTGAGGGGGGTCATCTCCGGCCTTCACTCTGGGGGATGCGGGGTGGAACTCGTGGGAATAGTTACCACACCAACTCTTGGTTATGTGACCGAAGCCTGGGGGGTGGATGGGGGGGTGATGGTCACTGCCAGCCACAATCCTATAGAATATAATGGATTAAAGTTTTTCCGCCCCGATGGCCTCTTCCTAAATTCCTCCCAGATGACTCAACTCAAGAGGTTAGAGGGGGAGATAGAGCCACCTCCAGCTCCTGCCGATCGGTTAAGGCTTAGGGAGAACCCATCTGCCTCCTCCTCTCACCTAAAGGCCATCTTGGATCTGGTAGATGCTCCATTGATCAGGTCTAAAGGGTTTACCGTGGTGGTTGATCCGGTAAATGGGGCAGGTTCGGTAGTTGCCCCAGAGCTTCTTAGGGAACTGGGATGTAAGGTGATAGGCATAAACTGCCGCACGGATGCCCCCTTTCCCAGAGGAGCAGAGCCGATACCGGAAAACATAGGGGAACTCTGCCATAAAGTCAAAGGTGAGGGGGCAGATGTGGGCTTAGCCTTAGATCCCGATGGGGACAGGCTCTCCCTGGTCTCAGAGGAGGGAGTGGCCCTGGGGGAGGAGTATACCTTAGCCTTGGTAACCAGACACATCTTAAGGGTAAAAAAAGGACCCTTGGTCATAAACCTCTCCACCAGCCTGACCACCGAGGAGGTTGCTCTCAGGATAGGATGTCCGGTCTATCGCACAAGGATAGGGGAGTCCTGGGTAGCGGAGAGAATGATGAAGGAGAGGGCGGTAATCGGTGGGGAGGGCAATGGGGGGGTGATCTTTCCAGACCTGCATTTAGGAAGGGATGGGCTTATGGGGATGGCCCTGATCCTGGAGTTTATGGCTCAGAGCGGAAAGAGGCTCTCTGCATTGGCCTCCTCCCT
>DAOVCL010000044.1 GCA_030670005.1 Candidatus Zixiibacteriota bacterium
CCAGGAGAGCTGATAGAGGAAGAATATACAGTTTAACAGGATTATCCCTATCGTGACCAGGGGAAAGATATAGGTAGGATTTTCATCCTTTAGGGGTATCATCTACGTTTATAGAAGTATTCTCTAAAACACGAATTACACTAATGGACGAATATCACGAATTTTAGCGGATTTATAGATAAATAAAATCCTTTTCCATTCGTGAAATTTGTATATTCGTGCTATTCGTGTTCATAAAGAGTTTATTTCTACTATCTCAGTATCCAAAATTCTGATTGACGGGTGGTCTGATTTCCCACCCTGTCTTTAACCTCGATCTTGAGCCGATGGTGACCAGGAGGGAGAGGTTTTCCTGGCCTATATTTGAGGGATGTCATCTCCGGGTCCCATTCGGCGATGACCGGCTCTCCATCCAGCCAAACCCTTATATCCTCATCACTGCCTATCCCCGAGCCCTGGTCATCAACCCGCGCCCCAAGAAGAGGCTTCCTTTTCCCCAGGCGGGAACCGGAAGGAGGCCTGATATCCCATATCCGGGGCCTGATGGTATCCAAGAGGACTGCATAGGTGGAGAAGTGTCTCACCTTTGAGACCACACTCCCTCCTTCCCTCCTGCTTCCCTTAACCCACTTCCAATCATCCCCCTTTAGACTGTAGAGACCAGCCCTGAGAGTATCGGCCCCAGAGGGAATGTCAATCGAGATTTCTACCTTTTTGTCAAAGGGGATATCTACAGGCTCAATCTTGAACGGCCACTTCAGGCAGGGAAGAAGGGGTGGGGTATCCGCTTTGCTTTCCTCAATATCCACTACCATTACCATATCCTGGTAGATGCTCTGTGGGGGGAAATCTATCCTCAAACCTGGGGCATCTATTTTCTTCCCCCCTGGGGCAGGGATAGACCAGGCCCAGATTGTGGTGTCCAACTCCACTTTTTGCCGGTTAAGCCCCTCCCCTTTGACTTTCACCTTTACCTTTCCCCACCAGTAGTTCACCAAGGGAAGGCTGACCAGGTAATCCCGAGGGCCAGCCGAGACGAGGCTAACCCTCCCCTGGCCAGAAAGGTAGAGTTGGGGAGCATCCCTTAGGTTCTCCGATGATCTAACCCAAAGGAGAATATATCCCTGACGGGAATCTAAGTCAACCTTGAATTGCAGTTTCCCCTCTTCTTTCTTCTCCCCTTCTGACCATAGATAGTGGTAGGGGGAGGATATGCCCCAATTATCCACCACCTTGGCCCGCAAAGGCCCTTTTCCCAAAGAAGAAAGGGACATCTTCAGCTTTGTTATCCCCCTTCCTACCACCTCCCAGCCATCCCCCAGGTAAGACTCCAAAACCGTCTCCTTTACCACCCCATCCCCATCCCTTCCCTCCACGGTTATCTCCTCTTGAGGGGAGCATTCAAATTTGGTCACAACTGGAGGTGAATCCACCAGGACCTTAAAGAGGGCCTGAGACATATTCCCTGCGGCATCTGTAGCCAATATCTTCACTATATGGTAGCCGGGCTCCAACTCCTCTATGAACCCCCGGGATCCCGTGGGGGAGTAAAGGGGAAGAGCATTGCCCGAAAGAAGGTAGAGCCTGGAGAAATACCCCTTCCCCCCAAGCAGAAGGGGTAGGTCCCAATCAAAATAGACCTGGTGAGAGATCGAGTAAGGGAAATAGTCATATCTTTTGGCGAAGATCAGCTTCCCATCGAAAAAGAACTCCAACCCATATACCGCACATAGGTTCTCCGAGCCATCGAGGAGATCATAGACATCTACCGCAAAGCCGAGCTTCCCCCATATCTGAGGAACTCCATTCAGCCTGTAGATTCCCCCTCGACGCAGAAACTGATAGGTCTTAGCTTTAGGGAGACCATCTACCAAGGAGGAATCATTGAAGGGCTCAAGCCCGACCGACTTGAAGACCGGGGACCGGTTATCCTTCACCTGGAAACCAGAGATAAGGGGGTTGATGGGACGATTTTTCCCATCCCTCAGCTCAAAATGGAGGTGAGGAGGGCCCTTTCCGGTAGAGCCGGAGTAACCAATTATCTCCCCTCTTTTTACCGGAATCTCCCCTGGGGAGGGAAAGATCTCCACCGAATACCTCATCCGCTTCTCCTGTTCCCTCTTCACCACTCTCCTGATGTGGGGGGCAAAATCTGAGAGGTGGCCGTAGACGGCATATCTGCCATCCTCCAACTTAAGGTAGATCGCCTTACCGTAGCCCCAGGGTGAGGTCTTCAGCCTCCAAACCCATCCTTTAGCCACGGCATATACCGGATACCCTTCTCTCCCCCAGGTCTTCAGATCGACCCCGGCATGGAGATGTCCCTCCCTATATTCGCCGAAGGTGGCACCGATCCCCCTTTTGGCGTCCAAGGGCCAGTGATAGGTCTCTGCCAGGGAGGAACCCCCTCCCAAACCAACTACAAGGACAAGCATTAAACCAAGCTTCTTGACCAAACCTCCTCCTTTAGGGCTATTATAGGGGTTGAGGACTTTTTATCAAGCTTTTTTTCCAAAAATAATACTGGGGGGTAGATGATAAATAGACATCCCTAAGAAATTCCGAAATGTAGGGGGAAATTTGAAGGGGGTAGCCCCTTCAAGGATGACAGCGGAGCAATCCGAGCGAACGTATGTCTGGGGAGCGTCAGAGGGTCGGGAGACCTATGGAAAGTTAGCGACCGAAGGGAGCTAAGTTCTAAAAAGTAGATCACCATATAACATTTCCAACATCAAGATTTGGCTGCTAAGCCATACTATACAGCAGCCTCCCCATAAGGTCAACAGTTTTATGCCTCCCTCCAAAATTTTATTGACTTTTTGATTTTAATATTGTTAATTTAATCGAGTGTAATCGATTACAGCTTGTTTAAACGATAGAGGCGGTCGTAGCTCATTCCAAGTTAAATTTCCCTACCAAAAAGAAGCCAAAGCTACTTGATCAGGTTCGTCTTGCCATTCAAACCAAACACTATAGCCTTCGAACCGAGCAAGCGTATGTTCACTGGATCAAGCGGTTCATTCTGTTTCACAACAAGCGGCATCCGCGTGAGATGGGTGAGCAAGAGATCGGCCCTTTCTCAACTACCTTGGGGGGTATTCCGGTATTCCGGGGTATTCCCGGGTATTCCGGGGACACTATACTTATTTCTTGACACAAACATGGCACACAGCTAAATCACCTATATGTCAGGAATAGCAAGGGGCATTGCCCTGGGCTTACCCCCCATATTAGCTAACGGGCCAACAGAAGGCAGCAAACCTTCTTCTCAGATGAAGACTAAGCAGCTTACAAAAAAGCCAGGAAGAAAGCCAAAAACGCAAATCAGTATGGTGTCCCCGGATTTCGTCCCCGGATTTCTGCCGGATTTCGTGTTATACGCCAAACAGATTGCGAGGTCAATCATGAAAAACTTATTTATCTCCCTGATGGTATTTGTAGTTCTGCAGTTTAACGTCTCGTATCAGAAATGTCTTGCCGAAAGTTTTTACAACAATGACATTGATGTTGAGGCTGAAAAGGCAAAAGTAAAAGCTGTGCTGGAAAAATTAGGCACAGCAGTCCATACTAAAAACATGGAACTATTTTCCGAAGTCTTTGCCCACAATAAGGATATTATCATTATTGGTCCGGATTTCAGGGAAATGGCTTTTGATTGGACAACTTTGGCATATATTAAAAATCAACAATTCAAAGATTTAAAGAATATTAAGGTTTTCTCCAGGGAAGAGAAGATAACCGTCGACAGTTCGGGAGCTGTGGCCAGGTATTTTGTTCGGTCGGATTTAAACTTTGTATCCAGCGGCATCCCCTTCCAAGTTAAGGGGGTGAGAGAAACCGGGGTACTTGAGAAAGAGAATGGCAAATGGGTCATCGTACAACAGCACATCTCGGCAGCAGTGAATGATAAAATCTGGCCTTTTTACTTTACAAAATATCAGCAAAAGCCTGTCGAATATGACGTTAATAGAAAATTCAGTATTGAAACATTAAAAGAAGATTATGACCTGTTGCGGCTGGCTTTGGAAGAAGCACATGCCGGTATGTACCGCTATACGTCTAAAACTGAATTTGATGCCTTTTTTAACACCTTGTATATGCAGATCAGCAAAGGAATGACGGAAATCGAATTCTTTCGCCTCATCTCACCCATCATCGAAAAGATTCATTGTGTTCATACCGCTGCGCGTCCTTCATCAGATTATCAACAAGTCATGGATAAAAAAGGTCTGTTTTTCCCGTTCGTTCTGAAATTTATTTCCGGCAAGGCGTATATCCTGCAGAATTTCAGTTCGGAGAATCAAATACCTTTGGGTTCTGAAATCATGTTGATCAATGATAAACTTGTACCCCAACTGCTGTCCGAGCTCACAAAAATGCTCCCATCCGATGGAAAAAACAAGACCTATAAATACCGAATATTGGATTGGTATTTTCCTGAAAAATATTTCCTTTACATTGAGCAGCCCGACAGCTTTAAACTGGAATATCTGCCGCCTGAAAAAAGGGAAACAGCCACTGCAGTTGTACCTGGAGTTCCCCTTGATAAAATCAATAATACCTGGTTCTCGTACGAGAAATTATATAAAGAATGTCTGAAACTGCAAATCCGGGAAAAATCGAACCTGGCTATTCTGACCATAAGAACATTTGTTCCCAGGATACTCAAAGATTTCGGGTATGACTTTTACAGGTTTATGGAAGCGTCTTTCAAAGAAATTGCAGATAAAAATATTTCAAACTTGATTATAGACCTGCGATGGAATGACGGAGGTGAAGTTCTCTACTGCAAAGACCTTTTGGCTTATTTAATAGATAAATCGTTTCAATTCGTAAATCTCGAAAGCACATCAAAACCACGCTATTCATTTTTAGAGTATACTGATAAAGGTTTGTATTTCAATTATTTTCATCCTGACCTCTGGACAAGAGACGATAGGGGTCGATATGTGTTAAAGGATAGTCTGGATAAAATAGAACCTAAAGCACAAACTTTTAAGGGTAGGGTATATGTGCTCATGAATGGGATGAGTATCTCAGGCAGTGCCGATATTGCTGCTCTCTTGCATTATCATAAAAGGGCAACATTCATCGGTGAGGAAACAGGCGGCGCCTATTATGGCAACAACGCTGGTGACTTTATTAATCTGACATTGCCCAATACGCATATTCGGATCAGAATTCCCATACGCAGTTCTATCATGGCGGTATCAAATTACCCTTTTACGGAACGTGGAGTTGTCCCAGATTTTGAATTGAAGCCCAAAATTGTAGATATTCTTCAAGGCATTGATAAGGATTTAGATTTTGCTATCGGCTTAATCAAAAAAGGTAATAGAAAATATTGATGTACGAATATATCATTATCAAAACTGGGTAAGGCGGTATAACCATTGGCTGCACCTGACATTTTTCCGCTGCGCTCCAAAATGCAGGTGAACTCAAACGTTAGACTCTTTGCATCTGTTCATCTGGCAAAATAAACGATAGGCTCCGGGGAGGTTGGTGCGATATATCGCATCCTTTCTGGCAACAATTGTGTGGGATTTTAGTTATGAGCTCTATAACTGGGGTGGAGCTCATCATCTCCTATAGACTATTTCCCCTCCCCATATGGTCAGATCTACCCTGGCTCCCTCCAGCCCTTCCTCAAAGTTATCCTGGGAGAGGACGACCAGATCGGCCAGCTTCCCCTCCTTGATAGAGCCCTTTATCCCCTCCTCAAAGGAAAAGTAGGCTGGCTCCCAGGTATACATCCTCAAGGCATCTGCGATTGTCATTCTCTGCTGAGGAAAGGGAGCATCTACCACCGATCTGAGGCCATAAAGGGGGGAAAGGGGCATACAGTCTGAGCCGAGGGCAATTCTCAACCCCTTTTCTCTAATCAAACCAAATTGGTTGTTCTCCCTCCATCTGGGGAGGTGGTCCTCATACATCCCTCCGGGCTTTGACCAGTTCCCAATAAAATTCGGCTGCATAGAGAGGAGTATCCCCAGCCTTCTGGCCTTTTCCATATCCTCCTCTCGGGCTAACTCGAAATGTTCTATGCGATGACGCAGGGGATTGGAACTGGTGATACCTTTTTCGTATGCTTTCAGCACTTGATGGATGGCCCTATCCCCTATGGCGTGGACGAGAAGTTGGTGGTTCCATTCCTCGCCCCTTCTCACTATCTCGGTGAGTGACTTCTGGGAATGGAGAAACAACCCCTTGATTTTTCCTCCCCGGTAGGGGGAGAAGAGGGCCGCCGTCTTGGCCCCAATTGAGCCATCGGCGAAGATCTTCAGCCCCCCCAGCCTGAGCTGTTCATCTCCAAATCCTGTCTCCAATCTCAGCTCGGATAGCCTTTCCCCCTCTGCAAAGGGAAGGTTAATGTAGGCTCTGATCTTTAGCTCCCCTCTCTGACGCAGCCTCTGATAGGCCCGGAGGTGGGAGGGCTTGGCCATATCCTGCACAGAGGTTACCCCTTCCCTGTGTGCCCTTTTGATGGCCGCCTTTAAGGCACTGAGGAGCTGATCTCTGGAGGGGGGGAAGACATCATCGAGGTTGAGACAGACATCCTCCAGAAGGATGCCCCTCTCCCTATCCACCCTTTTCCATCCCTTGCCGATGAGTGCCAGGGCTTTAACATTGGCCACCGCCTGGTGACCGCAGATCCTGCGTAGGACGAGGGGGTTTTTGGGGGCTATTCTATTGAGCTCTTCTTTGGTGGGGGCCCTTTTCTCCTTCCATAAGCTCTCATCCCAGTTTACGGCGATAATGACCTCATCAGGAGCCGAGCCCTTTACCCTCTCGGAGACCATCTCCAGGGCAGCAGCCAGGCTCTGGGTCCCAGAGAGATCAAGCCTTATCTCCTCTAAACCCATTCCGATCAGATGGGTGTGGGAGTCTATAAACCCGGGGAGGATCGTCCTCCCCCTCAAATCTAAGATCTTGGGCTCACCTCTTGTCCTCTCCTGCAGCTTCTCAAATGAACCCACTCCGGCGATCCTTCCCCCTTCGATGAGCACTGCCTCCACCTGTCCATCCTCCTCCATAGTAATAACCCTCCCTCGCAAGATAAGGGAACTGCTTTGGCCGTAATTCTCTACCATATTCTTCTTCTCAATAATGGGAACTCACTCCTTCTCCAACCAACCCTCTTCCCCACCTCCGTAATAATTATACCTCCAACAGAAGTTTTAACCAATTTTAAATCAGTGTAAAGATCTGCACCAAGCTTATCTGGAAGACAAAACAGACCGCACAGAAAAAGGAAACCAAGCCATTTTGAAATTCCATTTCCTGGCCATCGACATAGACGGCCGTAGCCCTTTAAGGAGATATTTATTCCACCTCAGAGGGATAATAGTCAATAGCCTTCACGGCAATACGGCTGTGCTTACCAGGCTTGAAGGGAGACGAGACGGTGCTGGGCATCCTTCGTTACGACTTCGCCGCAGGAGCAGGCTCTGCCAGCGCTATATCTTCCAACACCACTCGCCGAAATACCTCCGGGTCTCCGAAGCGTTTGCGGGCATCCAGGATTTCTATGCCAGCAATTCGACCATCAGCCGCATAGTCCACTGCAATCCCTTCGGCAACATTTTTGGTTGTGACAGTGGTTTCGATGAAACGAATGTATAACGCATCCACTTCGGTATCGTAGGTGATTCTCATAGCTTTAACCTCCTAAATCAAAAATAGTACACATAAACGGTAACCACCACAATTTCATCAGCCTCCTCCACCAAGATAGGCCGAACCTGCTTTGTGGCGTAGAATCTGCCGTTCCACTCCTGTCCATAGGCAAAATCTTTTCGACATTCCAACCGTCCCAGCTCGGCTGGACCCCACGGAGCGGTCTGAATGACCTCAACAACCTCCTGTTCTGTCGCACCGCGATAGCGCATATTCTCACGGGCATGGCCTGAAAGACGAATCGATTTCATCATTGGTAGGCAGCCTCGTCTAATGTTACCACCTCACTCCCCTGAAAATCAATTGCCTTCAGGGAAATACGGGGGCTCACCGATTTGAAGGGAAGATAGCTGGTAAAATGTACTGCTTGAAGGAATCGAGGTCAATTGTAGTTCTAAGTGTCCTCTGATCCCGAATTTTGACATCCTTAGTGGAGCTTTTCACAAATATTGTAACATATTCGCCGAAGTTGATGGTTAAAGCAACATTGATGTTGAACATGATGTCAAAATCCGAAGCACGAAATCAGAAACACGAAACAAGCCCGAATGACCAAAATCCAAGACAAAGAGAAAGGAAGATTCAGTTTTTGTTTGAAGAATTAGATCATTTGAATTTCGGATTTGTTTCGAATTTCGATATTCGGATTACGGATTTGCTTGTAGCCAACAGCCGCTTGTGTATTACTGTATCAAATAATATGTAACAGAACTTACGAAATGGAGCACTTAGTCACCTTGATAAGACAAGATCTTAAAATTTATGTCAAGTCTTTGAAAACGGCATAAAAAGCCCTCTCTGAGGTGGGAAAGGTCTCCTGACCTTGATAGTCGGTATCAGGAGATGCCTCCTACATCAGAAATATCCGCGCTTTTTGTGGATGTTATCATCCACAAAAAGACTCATTCCGTCAGGGCTGGAGCCTACCTGCACAGGAACGAACCCTGCTACTTTTCCTGATCCCTGTCCCCTGATCCCTGTCAACTGTTTATCTATTTTCACTCCCCCATTATCTGGACAATCACCTCTCGGCTGCGACTACGATTGTCAAAGTCGAGGAGGACAATCTGCTGCCAGGTTCCCAACATCATCCTCCCCCCTACAAAGGGGACGGTGAAGGATGTCCCCACCAAGGATGACCTCAGGTGGGCATAACCGTTGGCATCCCCCCAGGTGGCATCATGATGATAGGTCCGATTGGAGGGAACCAGCTTCTCCCATAGTTCGGGAAGGTCTCGCTTCAACCCCCCTTCATATTCTATGGTGGTTATCCCCGCGGTGGAGCCTCCGATAAAGCAGGTGAGATTCCCATTTTTGAGGTTAGATGACTCTAAGGCCTGGGAGACCTGAGGGGTTATATCAATGATGTCGGTGTGGCCCTTGGTCTTCAACTGGAAAGAATGAGTATCTACTTTCATCTAAATCCCCTCCCGGTAAACTATCCCTCCCCCCACGATGGTAGCTATTGCCTTTCCCTTTAAGATCCACCCCCCAAATGGGGTGTTTCTGGACTTCGATTTAAACTGAGACGGTTTCACCTTCCACTCCCTTTCTAAATCAATGATGGTGATATCAGCTGGATCCCCAACTTTGAGGCTGCCCCCTTTTAGTCCAAGGATTTGGGCTGGATTTGTGGACATCAGGGAGATGATGTCCTTAAGGCCAAGGATGCCTTTATGGTATAGCTCCGTCAGAATAAGGCCCAGAGAGGTCTCCAGGCCAATGATGCCAAAGGGGGCCGCATCGAACTCCACATCCTTCTCCTCCGGGGAGTGGGGGGCATGGTCAGTGACGATGCAGTCAATAGTCCCATCGGCTAGCCCTTCCCTCAGGGCCTCTATGTCCTTCTTCTCCCTTAAGGGGGGGTTCATTTTCAGGTTGGGGTCAAAGCTCTGCCTGATCAGCTCATCGGAGAGGATGAGATGATGGGGGGTGACCTCGGCTGTGACCCTTATCCCCTTCCCCTTTGCCTCCCTTACCAGGGATAGGGATCCAGCAGTGCTCAGGTGGGCTAAATGAAGCCTACCCTGGGTGAACTGGGCCAAATGAATATCCCTGGCCACCATAATCTCCTCGGAGACGGAGGGTATTCCACCCAGGCCCAGCAGGGTTGAGGTATAGGACTCGTTGATAACCCCTCTTGAGCTTAAATCCCTATCCTCACAATGGGAGATAATGGGAATATCAAATATCTTGCTATATTCCAGAGCCCTCCTCATAATCTGGGAACGTGTGACAGGATTTCCATCATCAGAGATGGCCACAGTTCCAGATTTTACCAGGTCGGCTACCTCGGTAAGCTCCTCACCTTTCAGTCCCTTGGTGACTGCGGCTATTGGATAGATGCGGCAGTTGGCCTGCTTGGCCCTCTCCAGCACGAACCTCACCCCTTCCTGGCTGTCAATAGGGGGATAGGTGTTGGCCATACAGGCTACCGCGGTGAAACCACCGGCCACTGCAGCCTGAGAACCGGAGAGGATGGTCTCCTCATCCTCCCTTCCCGGCTCCCTCAGATGGGTATGGATGTCTATCAGGCCAGGGACGACGACCTTCCCCTGGGCAGAGATTACCTCCTGGGTTTTAGATCCCAACCTCTCGCCTGGCTGTGATATCTTCTCCACTAAGCCATTTTTTACCAGGAGATCAGCGACCCGATCGATTCCGGTTGCCGGATCAACTATCCTCCCCCCCTTAATGAGAAGTGAACCTTTAGCCCTCATGCTTTCTTCCGCTTAAAAGATAGAGCACGGCCATCCTCACCGCCACCCCATTGGTCACCTGATCCAGAATCACCGAATAGGGACCATCGGCCACCTCAGGGGTGATCTCCACTCCGCGGTTTATGGGCCCAGGATGCATAATGATGAACTCCTGCCTCAGCTTGGCAAGCCTTTCCGCGGTTATTCCCCACTGGTTGGTGTATTCCCTCAATGAGGGGAGGAGCCCGGCCCTCTGCCTCTCCAGTTGAAGCCTGAGCACATAGATCACATCTGCCCCCGGGAGGGCCTGGTCGAGATGGGGATACACTTCTACTCCCATCTCTTCTATCCCCAGAGGCATAAGGGTGGGAGGACCGCATAGGGCCACCGAGGCCCCCATTGTCCTCAGCCCCCAGATGTTGGATCTGGCCACCCGGCTGTAAGCGATATCCCCCACGATCACCACCCTCAGCCCCTTCAGCTCACCGAATCTCTCCCTCAGGGTGAGGAGATCGAGCAGGGCCTGGGTGGGATGCTCATGGGCCCCATCCCCGGCATTTATCACCGAGCTCTGGAGGCTGCGGGCCAGAAAATGGGGGGCCCCGGGAGCCGAGTGCCTGATGACCACGATGTCCACCTTCATCGCCTCGATGTTTCTTGCTGTATCCTTCAGGGTCTCCCCCTTGAGCACGCTACTGGTAGCTGAGGAGAGGTTTACCAGCTCTGCGGAGAGCCTCTTTTCGGCCAGTTCAAAGGAGATCCTGGTTCTGGTGCTTGGTTCAAAGAAGAGGTTGGCCACGGATACCCCCCTGAGGGTAGGGACCACCCTGATGGGCCTCTCCAAGACCTCCTTGAAGGACTCAGCGGTATCCAGGATGAGCTTGATCCTCTGGGCTGACATACCCTCCAGCCCCAGAAGATGTGGCCGGGATGGGTTCAAACCTCTACCTCCTCTGCCAAGACCACCTCATCTACTCCATCTTCCTCCTTCACCCTCACAATCACCTCCTGCTGCTTGCCCGTGGAGACCTTCTGGCCTATGTAATCAGCCCGAATGGGGAGTTCCCTGTGGCCCCTGTCTATGAGCACGGCCAGTTGAATTGCCCTTGGGCGACCAAAATCTATTATCTCATCCAGGGCTGCCCTCACCGTCCTCCCACTGAAGAGGACATCATCCACCAGAATTACGATCTTTTCCAGCACATCAAAGGGGATTTCTGTCTTTCCCACTACCGGCTGTTCGGCCCTGGTCTGAAAATCGTCCCGATAGAGATTGATGTCTAAGATGCCCACAGGGATATTAACCCTTTCAATTCCTTCGATTATCCTGGCTAACCTCTGGGCCAGATAGACCCCCCTGGTTCTTATCCCGATGACCACAAGATCTCTGGCCCCCCTATTCACCTCGATGACCTCATGGGCCATCCTCACCAGGGTCCTCTTTATATCCTCTTCATCCAAGATCTTTCTATGCATA
>DAOVCL010000224.1 GCA_030670005.1 Candidatus Zixiibacteriota bacterium
AAAAGAGGGTCGGCCTTGCCTTAAGCGATCCTTTGGGCCTTACCGCCCAAGGGATGGAGACCTTGGAACCCAGGGATGAAGAGGAACTCCTGGTGAAGGTAGAGGAGATGGTGGCTGAGAAGGGGATAAGAAAGATAGTAGGTGGCTTGCCCCTAAATATGGATGGAAGCAAGGGAGCAGGAGCTCTGAAAGTATTGAAAGTTGTGGAGAAACTGAGGGGGAAGGTTGAATGTCCGGTAGTGACCTGGGATGAGAGGTTGAGCACTGTATCCGCCCATCGGGCCCTAAATGATATGGGGAGAAAGGTAAAGGGAAGAAAGGGCGAGGTGGACAGGTTGGCAGCCACAATCATCCTTCAGGCCTATCTGGAAAGTCAGGAGGACAAGAGATGAAGAATCTCCAGAAGACCTTTCTCAGGGATATCTTAATAGTCGTTGTTTCTACCCTAATAATCCTCCTTGGTTTTGCCCTTTTTGCTCCTCCTGTGCCTAATACCAATCAGCCACTAAAGGAGGTGTTCATCAAGAGAGGTATGGATGTAGGAAAGATCGCCCATAGCCTCGATGAGAAGGGTTTAATTGGAAGCGAAAAATTCTTCATCTTCTTTGCCAAAGTCTTCGGTTGGGAGAAAGAACTCAAGGCGGGGCGATACAGAATCAGGCCTGGGGTCTCCCTCTGGGGAATTTTGCAAACACTACGTCGAGGAGAGTCAATTACTGAGAATGTCACCATACCAGAAGGCTTAACTTTAAAGGAGATTGCTGGGCTCCTTAAAAAGAAGGTGGAGATCGACTCCACCACCATTGTGACCTTAACCACTGATAAAAACTTCTGTGAAAAGATGGGGGTTAATGCCCCTACCTTAGAAGGTTATCTCTTCCCTAATACCTATAACCTCTACTGGGGGATGAAGGAAGAGGAGATAGCCAAGCTGATGGTGGATGAGCTCTTCAGAATCATCACACCCGATCTCAGGGCCAGAGCCAAGGAGATAGGTCTTAGCCTTCACCAGGCTCTGACCTTAGCTTCTCTGATAGAGAAGGAAACCGGAGTGGCTCAGGAGAGGCCCTTAATCTCGGCTGTCTTCCATCGCAGGTTAAAGATGGGAATGCCCTTGCAATGTGATCCGACGGTGGTCTATATCCTATCTACTCTGAATCGCCCCTTGACCAAAAGTGACCTCAAGGTCAAATCCCCTTACAACACCTATCTTCATCCGGGTCTTCCCCCCGGCCCCATCTGTAATCCGGGATTGGCCTCCATAAAGGCAGCCCTCTGGCCTGTCCAAACCGATTACCTCTACTTCGTCGCCCAAGGAGATGGTAGCCATATCTTCTCTCGCACCAATCGGGAGCACATAAACGCCCGCAGGAGGGTCAGACATCTGCAAGGAAAGGAATTTTAACCATTCCCTTTCCTCAGTCTTCTAACCCGAACTATTCATTCATAAGTTTAGCCACGAAGACACTAAGAAGGTTAAATATAAACAACCCTGTTTATTAAACTAAGTTTCTCTGCATTAACCTGTGAATATTTGCTTAATCTATATTTATTTAAGACTTTGGGGCTTGGTGCCTTTGCGGCATACGAATTATCCAGGCTAAAAGTATAGGAAAGATTTTTTGAAATTGACTTGACAGACTTATTTTAAATCTTTATAATTCGGCAACTGCCAACTAAGAAAGGTTATCTATCCAAAATAACCTCCATTCGTGGCCGAGCGGCCGCAATCTTCACGGCCTCTCGGCTCTTTAGTAAATTTAACTTATCAGTCTGAGTTCAAGATTAGAGGAGTTCCCAACCAACAGGGGGAGGTGGGAAATGTTAAGAAAAGTTCTGCTCTTTGCCCTGATCTTTCTCTCTTTTGCTTGGTTTCAATGTGGCAAAAATCCAGTAAAGGAAAAATATTTAGAGCCTCCATTTAACCTCGTGGCCGACTCTGGGCTGGAGGGGTGGGTCTATCTTAGCTGGCAGGCTCCTAATGCTGGAGGGGTGACCGGGTATAAGCTATACAGGAAGAAATCCGGTGAAAATTATTCTTCCATTGCCACGATCGAAAAGATGCCAGATCCCGAATATACCGATACCACCGTTACAGATGACATTATTTACTACTATGTAGTAACCGCCCTTTACTCCCAGGGGGAGAGCGAATACTCCAACCAGGATTGGGCCCTGCCCGGGAAGAACCAGCCACCCGAGATAGAGAAAGTTAAGATTGATCCGGACACCCTCAATTGGGCAGGGCCAGACACGACCTCCCATATTGAAGTTTGGGTCAGGGACAATCAGGGCTTGGCCGATGTAGTCAATGTCCAATTCAAAAGCATCAGACCTGATAGCAGCGAACGAGGGCCCTTTAACCTTTTGGACGACGGAGATACACAGGGAATCTCAGGGGACAGGATAGCCGGTGATGGGATCTTCTCCATAATAATAACTATTGGTTCACCCGGGAACCCCCAGACCTTAGTGGGACGATATACTTTTATCTTTACCGCTTTAGACCATTTTGAGACCAGTCT
>DAOVCL010000150.1 GCA_030670005.1 Candidatus Zixiibacteriota bacterium
CTGACGGCTCAGGCACTAGCGTAGCTTCATAAGGCAACATCTCAAAATTTGTGTCAAGTTTTTGGAGCAACCAAGAATAGATGGAGAAATAGATGTTCTGTGGGGGAGGAAGAGAATGAAGAGCAATAGGACTGACCCAGACTTTGTTGGCTCTGGTTAAAGGATTTTTTCATTCTTAATTCTACATTCTTCATTTTACATTCGAAGCTTCGCCCAGTTTATACTGCCAGACCTCGTCGGTTTGAGGCGAAGCTTCGCTAGCAAAAGGGGTTGCTCTCTGGGTTTTTTAAATCCCCTTTGTTTCATCCCTGATGGTTTCAGGGAGCAACTTTGCTGCCTGCTTAGTCAGTTTGAGCAAGCCTGGAGCAAGGGCTGATCTTTTGATGGTCATCCTCCCCTGGGGGATGAAGGCGAGGGTTACGAGGCAGATTATACCCGAGATCAGGAGGCCCTTTAAGAGGCCGAAGAAACCCCCGATTAGCCTGTCTGCCCATCCCAGCCTTACGAAGTGGATTAGTCTGCTCAGGAGTGCTCCGAGTATGACGATTAAGGCCGCGATGATAAGGAATATAACTATAAAGCTCAGCAGGGCGGATATATCCGAGTTGTGAATTATGGGCAAAATTAACTTCTGCCCTAAAGGATAGATCTGGCAGGCGATGATAAAGCCGAAGATAACAGCTCCCAGGGCAAAGAGCTCCCTGATTAACCCTTTGACAAAGCTGTAGATCACGCTCAGGCCAATGATAACTATTATGAGAATATCAAACCAATACATCTCTTCCTCTCTTTTCAACTCCCCGACTAAAATATATACCATAGTTAAAAAGACATTGCAAGGGGATTTTTTAAAAAGCTCATTTCCACTATCTGGGAAAGCACATCACTTGGAATAATCTTAAGCTTAAATCTTCCTTGACAAACAGGGGGAGCAATGTTTCCTTGGATTTTATGAGTAAGGTTCCCACAGAGGATATCCTCGGAGGCCCCATAATAAGGACGATTTTCCGCCTTGGCTGGCCGGTGATGGTCACAACTATCCTCCAGGTTCTCTATAACCTTGCCGACACATTCTGGCTAGGTCACCTGCCCAAAGAGGAGAGTGGAACAGCAGTGGCTGGTCTCCAGATATCCTGGCCAATAGTCTTCCTTCTCATCTCATTTGTGGCTGGCTTTGCCGCTGCGGGGGTAGCCCTTATATCTCAGTATACTGGGGCAGGTATGCGAGAGAAGGCCGATCTCTCCTGTGGACAGGTTTACTCGCTTTCCTTTGTCTTTGGCATCATCATAGGTGGTTTGGGTTACATCCTCTCTCCTCGACTTCTCCCCTTAATCACCCATTCAAAAGGGGTTACCGATGTGGCAATTCTATATATTCAGGTTATCTTTCTGGGAATGCCCTTTATGTTCGCCTCCTTTCTCTTTGCCTCTGTTCTTCAAGCCTATGGGGATACGGTTACCCCTATGTTGGTCAGTGGGGCAACAGTTCTGCTCAATGTTATACTCGATCCCCTTCTCATCTTTGGCCTGGGCCCTCTGCCCAAGCTTGGGGTCTTAGGGGCAGCGCTGGCCACCGTCACCTGCCAGACAATCTCATCGGTTATTGCCTTCTATATCCTCTTTAAAGGCAAAAGAGGCGTAAAACTGAGGTTATCCTATCTGAGGCCCAAGTTGAGGTGGATCTCTAAGATATTTAAGATCGGTCTCCCTGCCTCTATAGGAAATTCTGGGACAGCATTTGGTTTTGTGGTCTTGATGGCCATAATCGGCCGGGTGCCCAATGCCCCCATTGCCTTGGCCGCCTATGGGATAGGTGATAGGATAATTCACCTGATGTTCATCTGTATTGAGGGCTTAGGGGTGGGGCTAACCACCATCTTGGGGCAGAGCTTGGGAGCGGACAAGATCGACCGAGCTGAGGCCGCAGCCAAGAGGGGAAGTGCACTTATGTTTTTGATATTGGTGGCTGAAACCGCCGTTTTGTGGTTATTGAGGAGACCGGCTCTCTCATTCTTCATCCCTGGCCGCCCGGATATAATAGACGAGGGGGTAAATTTTATATCCATATTCGTCTTTGGTATGCCTTTCTTTGGCATTTTTCGAGCGGCAGGGGCGGTTTTTCAGGGTTCAGGGCACAACATTCCTACAATGATTATGGAGCTCTCCAGGCTTTGGGTTCTGCGAGTTCCCCTCTGTTACCTCTTTGCCTTTGTTTTCTCCAAGGGGTCAACCGGGGTATGGTTGGGAATGGCCATCAGCAATATCATTGGGGCAACTATGGCCGTTGTCCTTTTTTCTACTGGTGTGTGGAAGAAGAAGGTAATAGAGGAGAAGAGTCTACCCGAAGTATAGCTACGATACGATGATATCTTGGTATAAAGATTGAACTTAGCGCACCTTCGGTGCGAGCTTTATGGGACGCAGATTAACACAGATCTCAGGATTTTCTGTGCCGTCAGGGCTCCTGCCCTGACAGAGTTCTGTCCCTCCAGGGCTATCTGAAAGCAATTCTCTGTATAAAGGGCCAGGAATCCTTGCCCTTTTTTGGTTTGACAAAGAGCGGAGAAGGCCTATATTCTCAGAGGGAGGGAATTTGAAGAAAATCTACATACTTCCGTTTATCTTACTCCTTGTCCTCTTGAGCTGTGGCAAGAGGGAGAGGAGGATATTAAACAACGATCTACCTTCGGAGAAGGGGGCCTGGAATGTCTATTTCAACAAGAGCGTGAAAGATCCAGAGCTGGCCAACGGTTGTGTAGAATTGGATCAAAAGCTCATCAATCGAATTGATCAGGCCGGATATTCCATTGATGCCTGTTTCTACCATTTAAATCTGCCAAATGTCACCACGGCCCTGATTAGAGCTAAGGGGAGGGGAGTTACTGTTCGTTTCATCACCGAAAACGAAAAGGCTGGTGAGTATGAGATAACCGAACTAAAGGAGAATGGCATACTGGTTATTGACGACAGCTTCGGCAAGAATGATGGGGAGGGGTTTATGCACAACAAGTTTGCTATCTTCGATTACCGGGATAAGACTTCTACCAGTGATGATTGGATATGGACGGGCTCCTACAATCTGACTGAAAATGGAACTCAAAAAAACGCCAACAATGTGATAGAGATACAGAGCAATCTCCTCGCTCAGGCCTATACCAAGGAGTTTGAGGAAATGTGGGGGTCAGCAACAGATACTCCCAATAGCAGCAAATCGAGGTTCCATAGCCGAAAGGCCGATAACACAGCCCACAAATTTAAATTCAATGAGAGTCTGGTTGAGCTCTACTTCTGCCCCACAGATGGTGCTACGGGGAAGATAGTTAATGCAATTAAGACCGCAGACTATGACATCTATTTCTGCATATTCGCCTTCTCCAGAGGTTGGGCGGCGCAAAACATTGCCAGTGCCTTAAAAGGTAAATTTCAAAGTGGGGTGAGCCTAGCAGGGGTTTTTGATGACTGGTGGAATACGGAAAATTGGAGCGAGTATTCCACGATGGGGGAGAGTTGGAGCCCTCGCCCTTCCGTCTACCTCAGCAGGGTAGAGGGCGGGGGCAAACTCCATCACAAGTATATGCTCATTGATGCGGATTCTGTAGAGAGCGATCCGATTGTGATCACCGGCTCCCAAAACTGGACATCCAGCGCCGAAGAGGTAAACGATGAAAACACCCTGATTATCCACAATGCTGGGATCGCCCAACAGTACCTCCAGGAGTTCATTGCCCGCTACAGAGAGGCTGGAGGGAATTACCCAACCCCTTAAGAAGAGTATTCCCCTATTTTGGGAGGGAGGTTCCGCACTTCGGAGCAAGCTATGAGTCAAGTGATTATTGGTTATCTTTTTACGGTTTTCTTTTTGATTCTCTTAACCTATCCCTATCTGAGAAGGCTTAGCCCCCTCAGGAGACTAAGGTTATCCTTAAGTTACCCTCTCAAAGCTGCCTTAACCTCCATTCTGGTCATCGGGGCCCTGGTTCTTGTCTTTTACTCCTGGGGTTTGAGGAGTTCCTTTTTCGCTGCCTGCCGCTCCTGTCCACTCTACACCGCAGGTCAGGGATATAGCCTATCGAGGATTGCCACCCAGTTTCCCCAACTCATCTTTCTCTACAGTGCTACCACCATTCCCATCTTCATCTTAGGATGCTTTATTGCCAGTCTGATTGGCCGAATTAACTTTAGACTGTGGCCCAGAAACTTCTTCTACTCCTTCCTCCTGGCTGCGGTCCTGCCCCTCTGCTCCTGTGGAGTGATCCCCATCGTTAAAGCAATGCTCGAGCGACCTCACTTGAGCAGAAAAGTGGTTCTGGTTTTCCTCATCGCCACGCCCATTCTCAGTCCAATAGTGATTGCACTATCCTGGGGGGTATTGGGGGTTAGATACACCCTCTTGCGTATCACATTTACCTTTATCCTCGCTACCTTGGGCGGGCTCCTTATCAGTAGATTATGGAAAAATTCTCCTCAGGAGAGAGAACCTCTGGCTGAGCCCAAGGGCATCAGATCCCAGAATCTGGCTGTCAGGCTCCCCTTCCCTCTGGGAACCTGGAGATACATTGTCTCCCTCTTTAGGTTTATTGGTTTGGGGCTTCTCTTGGGATCGGCGTTTGCCGTTCTTTTGCCCAGTAGCTTTGTGAAAATGTTTATGCAGAATAACCTCGGAGGACTTTTGGCTATGGCCTCGGTGGGCATCCCCATCCATCTCTGTTCTGGAGCAGAGGTGCTTATCCTCTCCCCCTTTGTGCAGATGGGGCTTCCTCTGGGCCATGCCCTGGCCTTTACCATCTCGGGGGCGGGAATTTGCATTAGCTCCATCCCACTTCTGCTGAAGGTGGTAGGGAAGAGGGTAACCATCTGGCTTCTTATC
>DAOVCL010000209.1 GCA_030670005.1 Candidatus Zixiibacteriota bacterium
AACTCCATCTTCAGCTTCTGTGTTTCCAGGCCCTTGGAGATGATTAGTTTCATCTCATCCAGTTCAAATGGCTTGTTTATGTAGTCATAGGCGCCTATCTTCATAGCCCTCACCGCGGTTTCCACATCTGCATAGCCGGTCATCACTATGGTGAGGGTCATAGGGTCCAACTCCTTTATCCTTCCCATAGTCTGCAGACCATCCATACCAGGTAGCCTAATATCCAGGATAACCAGATCCACTAACTCCTTCTCCACGATCTTTAAGGCCTCCTCCCCACTGCCGGTGCAGAGGACATTGTAGCCCTCCGCCCGCAAGGCCATCATTAAGGATGACCTTAGAGTCTCCTCGTCTTCAACTATTAAAACAGTAAAGCTCATTTTACCTGCCTATTTTTCGACAGTTATCAGAAATCGGGGATCAGTAGTAAGGTGTCTGTCCGTTGTTGGTTGCCAGTTGTCACGGATTTTCCCTCATCCCTGGCAACTGTCCCCCGTGAACTGTTACCCTGCTTTTTAGGGGAAGTCTAATGGTAAATTTTGCCCCCTGGCCTGGCTTACTCTCCACCCCCACCATGCCACCATGCTCCTGGATGATCCTATAGGAGATGGCTAAACCCAGGCCTGTGCCCATTGATTTGGTAGTAAAGAAGGGATCAAAGAGCTTGGCCCTTACCTCCTCAGACATCCCCACTCCAGTATCCTTCACGGTAACCGAAACCCAGGTCCCTCTTTCCTGCTTGACGCTGAGGGTGAGATCCCCTCCCTGGGGCATAGCCTGCACAGCATTTAGGATAAGGTTCAAGAACACCTGATAAATTTGATTAGGATCAAGGGGTATCAACGGGATGTCAGGAGTGTAGTCCTTCTTTATCTTTACCCCCTTCTCCTCAATGCTTTTCTCCTGCATAGAGATCACCCTCTCTAAAACCTTGGTGATATCGTAGGGGACGAACTGGGGCTTCTGGGGTTTGGCAAAGATAAAAAGCTCTTGGAGCAGGGAGTTGGTGCGATTTATCTCTTTTATTATCTTCTCCAAGTATTCACATTTGGGGTCCTGAGGGGCAAACTCAGCCTTGAGGGCCTGAGCAGTGGTCTTGATGCCGGCCAGGGGATTTCTAATCTCATGGGCAATGCCTGCGGTCAACTCACCCAGGGAGGCCAGCCTGTCCTTATATCTCATATTCTCCCTCATCTTCTTTATCTCGGTGAGATCCCTGAAGACGACTATTGCTCCCACCATCTTTCCCCTGACATCCCTGCGGGGGGAGGTGGAGAAACCGATCAAAACCGTATCCCCTCCTCTCTTGATCAGTTCTACCTCCTGGTCAATTCTTACCACTTCCCCCCTGATATCATCCCAGTTGAGAATCCTCTTCTCACCATCTCCCTTCAGATCCTCCAAAGCTATTCCCTCGACATCCTTGGACTTATAACCGAGTATCCTTTCGGCGGCCTGATTCATAGAGGTTATCTTCCCCTCTAAGTCCACAATGATCAATCCCGATCCCATACTCTGCAGGACAGTATAACTGGAGTTCTCCACCTCAAGGGTCTTTCTGGAAAGATCCTTTAGTTGAGACTGTATACCCCGCAACTCCTTGTTTTTCTTGGTTAACTTCTCCAGAAGGATCTTTCCCTCCGAGAGCAACCTTTTCCTCTCTATTCCGTTCTCTACCCCCTGCAGGAGATCCCATCTGCTCGGCGGCCATCTCAGGGCCAGATAGGCTCCAAATGCCCTGGCCTTGACAAGGTCCTTCTCCTGAGTGCCCTCTATAATGGCGATCAAGGTTAAATCCCGGGACAGATCCTTTATACTTTGCCAGGGAGCGCCCCGCGGGACCTTGTAGATGATCAGGTCAATCCCCTTTGTTAGGGACTTAAAGGCTTGATCCAGCCCCGAGGCCAGGAAGATCTGGTGTCCGGCAGGGGACAAAAGCCCCTCCCAATCCGCCCTTACCTCAGGTTCGGAGGCCAAAACAAGCAGCTTAGCCAAATCACCTCCCTACTGAGGAGAGAAACCTGATCAAAATGATCACCAAGAGAAAAAGAAGGATAAACCATAGGAGGGTTTTACTCCCTCCTGATGGCATCTTAGAATACCTCCTATATCTCCGCAGATTGATCTTGTGAGGTCTCTCCCTCTCGCTTTTCCTCTTCAGATGAAATTCCCTATGTTTCTGTAATCTAATCATTTTTCACAACAACTCACCACGGAGTTACACGGACAACTCTTTCAACGAATTCTTCGTAAAGCAACACATCTTTCTACTCTCTTTTTCCGTGTTAGTCCGTGGTTATTCTTAGCCAATGAAGGCAGTGGGGTCAATCCCAGAAAATAGCCAGCCTAAATACTTGACAAAAGGTCCAATGATAAACCAGAGAAGGGGAAAGTTGAAGACCCTCCCCAACAGTATCAGACCTATCAAGATGATAAAACCATACCTCTGAAAGGCCTCGTATTTTACCTCCTGCTCCCGAGGAAGGAGGCCCATTAGGATCTTGGAGCCGTCTAAGGGGGGGATGGGGATGAGGTTGAAGAAGGCCAGGGCCAGGTTGATGAAGAGGCCGAAAAGGATCATCTTAAAGAGGACTCCGTGATGCCCAAGCCCCAGATAGTTCATCAGCCTCAACAGGATCCCACAGCCCAGCCCACCCAATATGTTCGCCCCTGGCCCGGCCAGGGATATCCAGATCATATCCCTCTTTGGGTCCCTGAGGTAGAGGGGGTTGACAGGAACTGGCTTGGCCCAGCCTATATAGACCAGGAAGATCATCAAGGT
>DAOVCL010000018.1 GCA_030670005.1 Candidatus Zixiibacteriota bacterium
CCCTAATGGTATCCCCTTCCCAGCCATCCTTTAGGGCCTTACCCTTGGCCCTCAAGCAGAGGCCAGGCCGCCTCAAGGTTAGGTTTACGATCTCTCCTTTCTCCACTAAGGGGAGGGGTTGCACTAAGTCGGTGGTGATGATAGCCCCTCGGTTGATCCTCCTGGTTGATCTTTTGCCGACAACCTCCTCTAATCTTCTCAGGGGACGACGGCCAGAGAGGGGCAATCTCCTCTCTGCCATTAGAAAGTCGTTGGAGGTAAGGGTCTCGTGTCGTTCGATCAACCTATTGGCAACCAAGATCTTTCCTACTTCCCTCACTCTGACTACCAGGGGGATCTTCCTAATGAGAACCCCCTGAGAGTAAGCTCCCAGCTTGACCAGATAGGTGCCCAGATAGCTCTTCCGGGGAGAGGGGATAACCCTTAGCTCCAGATCAATATCAACATTTTGGGGGATATGTAAAATTTCCACTTGGAACCTCTCCCTCTCTCCCCCAAGTTGCTTAATGATATAGGCCCTCACCAGGGAGGCTATCTGCCCCTGGGCGAAATATCCGGCCTGAGTTGACAGGCTTAATGAAAGGAGAACTACAAGGTTAATGAGGATGAACTTGGTCCTCGTCATCTGGAGAGCCTGTTGATCAGGGAGAGCATAGTGTCTGAGGTCTGAATGACCTTGCTGTTTATCTCATAGGCTCTCTGAGCCAGTATCATAGCCACCATCTCATCCACCACATCTACATTTGATGCCTCCAGGACTCCCTGGGATAGCTGGCCCAATCCCTCCTGGGTTGGCTCCTCCAGAAAGGCCTCTCCTGAGGCGGCAGTGGGAATGTATAGGTTTCTACCGATGGACTTTAAGCCCCCTGGGTTTACGAACTTGGCCAGGGTGATCTGGCCCAGCTCCTCAGGTTCAGTCTCCCCTAACAGAGTGGTGGATACCTTCCCGTCGGGCGAGATGGAGAGCCCAGTGGCCTCTGCCGGAATGGTGAGATCTGGATAGAGGAGATAACCATCAGAGGTGACAATCTGGCCGTCCCCATCTATCTTGAATGAGCCATCTCTGGTGTAGGCCAGGGAACCATTGGGCATAAGCACCTGGAAGAATCCCCTCCCCTCTATCATCAGATCCAGGGGATTGTTGGTCTGAACTATCTTTCCCTGAGAGAAGTCCCGGTTGGTGGAACTTATCCTGGTCCCATTTCCCACCTGGATGAGGAAAGGGCTATTGCCCTCCTCTTCCTTCCTCCCCCTAAATCCATAGTGTTGATAGAAGAGATCCTGAAAGCTGACCCTGCTCTTCTTGAAGCCAGTTGTGTTCACATTGGCCAGATTGTTGGCCACGACATCAATACAAAGCTCCTGAGCCGACATTCCGGTGGCTGCCGTCAACATCGCCTTTAACATAACCAACACCCCTTTCTTCCACAGGTTAATTGGTAAACCCTCTTTTTGCCTATCAAAGTCGGATTATCCATAGGGCAAGGTCTTAAAATTTGTGTCAAATTTTGCAAAAAGGCACAAAAAGCCCTCTTTCAGGTGGGAAAGGTCTCCTGACCTGGATAATCGGCATCGGGAGATGCCTCCCGCAAGAGATTTAAATCAGCAGCCTCTTTACATCCTGCATTTTTCACTGGCTGGCTGCAAAAACTTGTCTTATATGTTAAGATCTTGCCTTATGAAGACGGTTGATATTTGCTTCGGAAATAGATCAATCGGATTAGGTTGGCTGTAGGTAGCTTCATTTGTTGGGTTTTGCAAATGATATGCCATCTATAAGATGAGCCGCAGGTGGATAAGAAAAGGGACGAAATCATTGTGATTTCGTCCCTTATATGAGTTGTAAGCAGGGAGGAATAGTTTGAACCTGCCCCTCTCATTAGGGAAAGCTTTTCCCTGAATGGAACTTTTTTCCCGATTATCCCTGCAAGTTTACCTCAACGAAGAACTTCTCCTTTCCTACCGTAAAGGGAAGTAGGGCCGCTTCCCCATCCATCTTCGATTCCATAGTATAGTCTTCGCCGGTAACCACGGTGGGGATGGATATATCAAAGGAGATGTCGCTTTTGAAGAGCTTTGTCTTTGCCCCGCCAGCCACCATATTGGCTATTTCTCCCACCGCATCCTCTACATCGTCATTGATCTCGTTTATCTCCTCCTCTAAGATATTTGAGGCGACCCTGATGGCCAAGTTCTTGTCGAAGTGAACGCTAATGGTCCCCTTTATCTTCCCGGCTATCCCCACTATCCCCGATATGCCACCGTTTAATGGAGATTTATCCCCCGGGATGGGCTCATCCGATTGGGGATCCATAGAGACCATCGTTTGAAATATATCCAGGGTCGTATCTCTGACCGCCTGGAGAAGCTTACTATCCATAAAATCCTCCCATCTTTACCTCCCCAACAGTTTGCTAATCTTCTGCTGAATTACCTTCGGGGTAAATGGTTTAGCCACATAATCTGAAGCTCCCGCCTGTAAGGCCTGGATTATCTCCTCTTTGGCCGCATTAGTGGTGACCATCAAAATGGGGATGTTCCCATAGGTCTTCATGCTGCGAAGTGACTTCACAAACTGCAACCCGTTCATATTGGGCATATTCCAGTCGCAGAGGATTAGATCCACCTTTTTCTGAGCAAGTTTAGCCAAGGCATCAATCCCATTCTCCGCCTCTAAGACATCACTGTGTCCAATCTGGCCAAGGATATTTGTTATCACCTTCCTGGTAGTGGAGGAGTCATCTATGACCATTATCCTATATCCCGAGATAACCCTTTCTATCTTCTCCTTCAGGGCATCAGCGGAAAATGGTCTTACAATAAAGTTGTTGGCCCCTATCTTTGCTTCCTTTAAAGCCTCTTGAACCTCGCCCTTGGTTGCCTCGTTGGTAACCAGGATAATTGGTATGCGAGAGGTGATATCGCTGTCCTTTACTAACTGGATGAACTTCGCCCCATCATTTTCGTTCATATTCCAGTCGCTGATGATCAGATGGAAATCCTCCTTGGCTATTTTGCCTAAAGCGTCAACTCCACTCTCCGCTTCCACAATAGAGGTGTAACCAATCTGATTAAGGGTGTTCTTCAAGAGGCCCTTTCCCACATAGGGATCGGTGATGATCATAACCTTTGCTTCAGGCATTTTCATCCCTCCTTGATGAATGAGACTTCTTCTTTGAGGGCATTCCTCCCCTTTGTTAAGTCCTGGTGAACAGTGTGCTATTTGTATATATCGGCAAGATTCGCTAAGAACTTTAACTGAAAGTTTCGAAATTTCCAAAAATTCCCATTCAGTAGGTCAAGCCTTTCCCCTTGACAAGGGGAATGAAAGTTATTATTTTTCCTCCGAGGTGATTGGAGGATGATTGCTCAATCTTTTTCCCTCTCTCCCAGGGAGAGATATATTTTCCAATCGGTTGTCCGTCATCATATCCTGACTGCTCAACCGGTGGGCTCGAAGGCCTTGGTTGAGACCTATAGACCGGGAGTGGCCCCCTCCACTATTAGAAATATCTTCACCAAGCTGGAGGAACTGGGCCTTCTCAGTCAGCCTCACACCTCAGCCGGTAGAGTTCCCACAGAGGATGGATATAGGTATTACATTGACCAGTTGATAAGTCCAACCGGACTTCCTCCTGAGGAGAGAAAGAAAATGGAGGAGGAGCTCTTCTCCACGGAGGATGATGTGGAGGCGATCTTGGAGCGTGCCTCTCGGGCCCTAAGTTATCTCTCCCGTCAGCTTGGTATCACCCTGGCTCTCAAGTTCGATCAGGCCGTCTTGGAGAAACTGGAGCTGGTCTTTGCCTCTCACCGCCGGGTGATGTTGATCCTCCTGGTGAGATCCGGATTGATAAAGACGGTGCTTTTGGAGATAGACTTCGAGGTAGACCCGGAGAAACTCAACCTGACATCTTCCATCCTCAACGAGAGGCTGAGTGGCTTATCTCTTCGCCAGATTAGGGAGACAGGAGCAGCCAGGTTAAGGGAGGTGGCAGACGCCCCTCCATTGATGGGCTTCATCCTAAAGAGGGCGCGAGATCTCTTCGACTTCTGCGGCGAGGAACACCTCTATTACGGGGGAGCGGCAAACATCATCAGGAACCCGGAGTTCCAAAATGTGGAGAGGCTGCGCACACTTCTGGAGTTTATTGAGGATAGCACCGCCCTTAGCCGGGTTCTCACCTCCAGAATGGCGCAGGAGGGCATCAAGGTGACTGTAGGGCGAGAGAACATCTGTGGACAGCTCCAGAACTGTAGTTTGATTAGCTCCACTTTCCAGAGCGCAGAGATGAAGGGGATGGTAGCTGTGCTCGGCCCGATGAGGATGAGATATTCCGTAGTTATCCCCTTGGTAAGATACACTTCAGGTTTAATTGGCCAGGTGTTATCCAGGTAGGGTATCCTTTGCTCGAACCTTACTGCGGGAACTGAGAACCCACGCGAAATCCCGCCAGGAAGGGTAAACCGCTCAGGTAGAGTCACCAATTGAGGCTTTGTAAAACGATAAAACATCTCCCTGTTAAGGGGGTTTTTTCTTAGATTTCAGAACTATTTGCAGATCAGAGATCCTGATGGTGAGCTTCTTCAATGGAATATTCTTTTAAGGAGGTGACCTATGGCCAGAAAGAGAATAAGTTACAAGAAGCTCTCCGAGGAACTAACCTCTCAGCTCAAGGATAGGGAGAAGGAGCTTGTCGAGTTGAAAGATAGCCGTCTCCGCTTGGCTGCCGAGTTGGAGAACTTTAAGAAGAGGACCCAGAAAAGGATGGCTGAGGTTTTAGAGACGGCCAACCAGGATCTTGTCTCCCAGCTTCTGCCCATCTTAGATGATCTGAGAAGGGCATCCAATAGCAAGGGGAAGGGCCTGAAAAAGGGGATAAGCCTTATCTATAACAACCTGAATTCCGTCTTAGAAAAGGAGGGACTAAAGGAGATCGAGGCGGAGGGGAAGAGGTTTGATCCCCTTTATCATCAGGCCCTGCTCCATATGGAGAATGGCCGGGTTCCTGAGGATTATGTCGCCCAGGAGCTGGAGAAGGGTTATATCTTTCGGGGCAGGGTCCTGCGACCCACCAAGGTAGCTGTCTCCAAGGGAGGTAAATGACTAAGAGGGACTACTATGAGGTCTTAGGGGTAGGAAGGGGGTCAAGCGAGGAGGAGATAAAGAAGGCCTATCGGAAGTTGGCATTGAAATACCATCCGGATAGGAACCCAGGGAACAAGGAGGCAGAGGAGAAGTTTAAGGAGGCCACAGAGGCCTACGAGGTGCTCAGGGATCCTCAAAAGAGGTCACAATACGATCGCTTCGGCCATAGCGGATTGAAGGGAGGATTTCAGGGCTTTGACTTCCAGGGGTTTGATCTCTCCGATGCTTTGCGGGCCTTTATGCGTGACTTTGGCAGTTTTGGCTTTGGCGATCTCTTTGGGGAGAGAACGGCCTCCCGCCGCGGGCCAAGGAAAGGGCCAGACCTCCAGGTGAGGCTAAAGTTGTCTTTAGAGGAGATAGCCGCTGGAGTGGAAAAGACCATAAAACTGAAACGTTTTCAAGGATGTCCCACCTGTGGGGGAACCGGTGGCAAGCTGCGTACCTGCCCTACCTGCCACGGAAGGGGTGAGGTGAGGAAGGTTTCCCAGGGCATCTTCGGCCAATTCGTCAATGTCAGCACCTGTCCCACCTGTGGGGGGGAGGGAAGGGTGATTGACCAGGCCTGCTCTACCTGTGGGGGAGAAGGGAAGGTAAAGGCCGCCTCCACGGTAACGGTGAAAGTCCCCGCTGGGGTCACCACCGGTAACTACATCCCTATAAAAGGGGGAGGGGATGTAGGACCTCGGGGAGGCCCCTCCGGGGACCTGATAGTTCTCATCGAGGAGAAGGAACACCCTAATTTTCAGCGACAGGGAGATGATCTGCTTCTGGAGTTGCCCGTAAGCATCCCCCAGGCCGTTCTCGGGGATCAGGTGGAGATCCCCACCTTAGAGGGGAAGGTGAACCTGAAAATACCCGCAGGGAGCCAATCGGGGATGCTCTTCCGACTGAGGGGAAAGGGTATACCCCACCTCCAACGTTATGGTAGAGGGGACCTCCTGGTGAGGATAATGGTCTGGATACCAAACCGTCTGGGGCCAGAGGAGAGGGCGCTCTTCCAGAGGCTATCTCAGATGGAGGAGGTAAAACCCCCAAAGGAGGATAGGGGTTTCTTCAGAAGGGTTAAGGAGGCCTTGGGGGTCTAGCTAACTTCGTAAGGCAAGACCTTAGAATTTATGCCGAGGGTAGATTGAAAAATAGATGTTCTGTGGGGAAGAAAGAGAGTAGAGCATTAGGACTGAGGCCTTAATTCCGTTGGCTCTGGTTAAAGGGTTTTTTCATTCTTAATTCTACATTTTTAATTTTGCATTCGAAGCTTCGCCCAAATTATGTTGTCACACCTCGCCGGTTTGAGGCGAAGCTTCGCTAGCCTAAGATGGAGACATTCTTTGCCCCTCCTCAGCTAATCAAGGGCCAGAAGGTCTTCTTGGACCAGGAGGAGGCCTGGCATGCCCATAAGGTGCTCAGACTGAGGCCAGGAGATGAGATCAGGGTGGCCGATGGCCAGGGGAGTTCCTACAGGGTTATTATCCGTAAGCTGACAGATAAAGGACTGGAGGGGGAGATAGTCGATGACAACCAAGCTGACAATGAGCCAAAGGTGGAGGTTTCCCTGGCCTTTGCCCCCCCCAAGGGGAGGAGGGCAGAGATCTTGATTGAGAAGGGAACGGAGCTGGGGGCTAAGGCCTTCTTGCCTCTGATCACCGAACATACGGTAGTCCACCCCTCCCTGGCAAAGATAGATAGGTGGAGGAAAATTGCTCAACAGGCAATGAAACAGTCAGGACGCAGTTTCTGGCCAATAGTGGCAAAACCCCAGACCTTTGCCCAACTCTTAGGGGAAACCAAACGGTATGAGAAGCTCTTTATCTGTTGTCTCCACCCCAGTGCAAGGAGGTTGAAGGTAGAGGGTTCTGAGGTTGGACCCATCCTTCTAACTGTGGGCCCGGAAGGGGGGTTCTCCCCAGCCGAGGTAGAGAGGGCAAGGGAGAATGAATTCTATCCGCTAAGCTTAGGGAAGAGGAGGCTAAGATCAGAGACGGCAGCAATTGCCGCCCTCACCCTCCTTCTCCACGAACTGGGGGAGATCTAAAGATGAACCACAAGGCCTTTTATATCTTTATTTTTATCTGGGGCATTTTTCTCTCCACTGCTCAGGCGGATAAGCTCCTGATCTATATGGACCTGGAACAGGCAGATCACCTGAAGGCCTATGGCGTTGCCTATAAGGCATTGGAGTTAGGTTACCAAGTGGAGTGGCTGCTAAACTACCGGGGAGGATCATTTATGACACCTGCCTCCCAGGATGTAGCCCGCATCTGCCACCTGAGGGGGGTATCCTTCACTATAGTGGGAGGAAAGGGGATAGCCCAGATATACAAGGAGATCGAGGAGAGGAATATGGAGAATGTCCTCTTGGAGAAGGCACCATCCATAGCCATCTATACCCCACCCAACAAGCAGCCCTGGGATGATGCGGTCACCTTAGCCTTGACCTATGCCCAGATACCCTACACCACCCTCTGGGATGAGGAGGTCTTAATGGGGAGGTTGGAGGAGTTTGACTGGCTCCACCTCCACCACGAGGACTTCACCGGGCAGTATGGCAAGTTCTACGGCTCTTACAGGAATGCCCTCTGGTATAAAAAAGAAGTGGCCATAAATCAGGAGATGGCCAAACATCTGGGCTTCTCCAAGATCTCTGAGCTAAAAAAGGCCGTGGCCAGGGCGATAAAGGATTATGTGGCCAGGGGGGGATTTCTCTTCTCTATGTGCTCGGCCACAGACGCCTATGATATTGGCTTAGCGGCCGAAGGGGTCGACATTGTGGATACCCCCTTTGATGGGGATCCGCCCGATCCAGATTGTCAGGCTAAGCTCGACTACTCAAAGACCTTTGCCTTCACCAACTTCAAGCTGATCACCAACCCCCTTGTCTACGAGTTCTCAGACATTGATATCAGCCCTCAGAATGGGTACCCGGCCCGAGGGCCTCTCCAGGATTCCTTCTCCCTCTTTGAGTTTTCGGCTAAATATGACCCCGTGCCCACTATGCTCACCCAGGACCATGTCTCAGTGATTAAGGGTTTTATGGGGCAGACAACGGCCTTTAGAAAGGACCTAATCAAAAAACATGTGATCATTATGGCTCAGGCGGTGGCCAATCCCAATGCGGTCAAATACCTGCATGGAAACTTCGGCCGAGGGACATTCACCTATCTGGGGGGTCATGATCCTGAGGACTACACCCATTATGTCTATGATCCCCCCACAAACCTGGCCCTTTATAAGAATTCCCCTGGCTACAGGCTTATCCTGAACAATGTCCTCTTCCCGGCAGCCAAGAAGAAGGAGAGAAAGACTTGAATGGCTTATCATTTCGGAATATCAAAAGTGTGCTGTCAGAAGTTACCTCCTGACAGCTCTTACAATCAATAATAGACGGGATGGAGGGGATGAATAAGAATCCGGTAAATCCTGTTATCCTGTCAAAAAAAGCCCCGCCGCTTACGGCTAAGTTCAAGATAAAGGTTAAGGTGAAGAAGATCCTGGAGGGAGGGACCTGTCCCCTGGGACTGAAGCCTGGTGATGAGTTCGTCTTTGAGCACCTTCCACCCCAGAACTTCTGCCACTGGGCCTTCCATGTGATCCTTCCCTTTGCCACCGCCCTCCGGTTCGGAGGGAATATCCCCTGGGAAAAGGAGGAGGGGAAGGCCACCCTCTGTTGTCCGGATGCTCAGAATCCGGTTGTCTTTGAGCTGGAGAGAATTAGACTTAAATAATGTGTGAAAACACCGAATAACACCGAAATATCAGGAGATTATTTAGGTGAAAATCGGCCCTTGGGATCTCTTGTTATCTCAGTGTTTTTCGGTGTTTAATGCGTAATCATCGTTAAATCCTAAGGAGGAGAGATGGCTAAAGTGTGCGATATATGTGGCAAACGACCGATGTTTGGCAACCGGGTCAGTCACGCCAAGAACAGAACCAAGAGGAGATGGTATCCCAACCTGCACAGGGTTAGGGTGATGGTGGATGGAACTCCCAAGAGGCTCTCTGTCTGTACTCAATGTCTTAGATCTGGTAGAGTGAAGAAGGCCATCCAGCAGCCAACTAAGCCCCCTGAATCCACCTGAAAAGAGGGGATGGCTGTTACAACTGGCTGACGTCTGGAATCTTAGGATAGGTCCGTAGGGATAGATCTTCAGGTCTGTCCGATCTCTTCGGATGGGTCTAAAGACCTGTCTCTACACTTGTGGATGATATCATCCATCGAGAAACTTTTTCCATCAGGGCAGGAACCCTGACGGCACGGCAAAACTTTTTTACGGTTAATTGAGTTACATCTCCCCTTGCTTTTGCCATAGCTTTTCGACGACTTCCAGAGGTAAACTCTGCAATTTCTATTCTGCGGGCTAAAGCTAATACCTCAAACCATCTACTATTGAACCCCTTTCCCTTTTAATCGTCAAGCACTTTCTGCACCACCGTCCCCTATTTATATATACCTACTCTGTTAGTCGGAATCCCCCCATTTATGTGAGTAGCAGACTATAAGCTGTTTTGGTGATGTTGACTCAAAGGGCGTTTCATCGTAATTCCCAAATTTAGCCTTAATTGTGAACCCATTGTAATAGAGAAGTTCATCAAGTTCCTGTGGGTAAAAAATCCGCATATTCAACTTTTCTACAACTTCCTCTGCCTGAATACCGATTTTGTAGTACCATTTAATCCTGTTTATCTGGGTAGCAGCATCGTAAGTATTATTCTCTGTAATGACCACAGTTCCTTTTCCATCAGGGTCAGGATATTCAGCTACAGGATAACGCTTAGATGGGTCTCTCGTCAAAATATCAAGACGAGGATTGAATATATCAATGATAAATCTGCCTTTATCCTTTAAGTGCATTTTTACACAAGAAAAGCATGATTTAATGCTCTCTAAATCCTGTAGATGGGCTATTGAGTTGAACGGGAAAAAGATAAGATTAAATTTCTTATTCAACTTGAAATTACGGCAATCGGCCTTGATCCATTCGACATTAATCCCCTTTATTGCCGCCTTTCTTTTAGCCTGAGAGAGCATAGGTTCTGATATATCTAAGCCAGTGATTTGAATTCCCTCTTCAGCTATAGGAATCGTAATTCTTCCTGTTCCGCAGGCCAATTCGAGAACAGGTTCACCATATTTCTTAGTCTGCCGTAAGTAAAAGGGGATGTCATCTAAAAAATCCTTATTTTGGAGGTCATAATGCCTACCATCGCGGTAAAGATGCCCACAGTCAATAGGTTTCATACTATGTTTTCTCCATTTTGGCGTTTTTATCTAACAAAGGCGTGGGCAAGCAAATTCCCAACCAGCCCTTATACGAAGTGGAAAGGTGGTTTTCATCATCGGTTTATTGTTCCATAATTTCAGGATGTTTACGTCCATATCCTCTCTCCGGTTGCCCCCTCTATTTTCTCCCGCCAAGGGATAAGATTTCCCGGTTTATAATAATTTTCTATCAAAAAGTCAAGGATCTCTCTATTTCCCATTATCTCACCGAATCTCTTTCTAAAGAAACGGAAGGTTACACTCTTTATCAGTTTGGCAAAGATATAATCTTTCATGTATAGAGGTGCGGAAAACACAAATTCTGACCAGATTCCAGAATCATCCTCTATTCCAAGATATTCTTTGGCTACTGCCTGCCATATTTTTTCAAAATTGGCTTCTGGATTTTTGTATAATTCAAGTTCAAAGGAAAGTTCACAAATAAACTCCCTGAATCTGAAAGCCTCATCTAATGTGAGTGCATTAAGGAATGTATCTATCTTATCTTCGGGGGGAGATATAAATTCTTGGAGCCATTCCCTCGTATCAATAAATCCAGACCATATATCTGCCATTCCCTCTTTAAAAGATTGATCATCTATGAGAAGAAAACTCTTTGGCAAGTAGAGATAATGCATTGCATGTCCAAACTCATGAAAAAGAACCCTGTAATCCATATACCCGCCCACGGGGTTATATGTAACCCTTATATCTTCTCCCATTTTAAGGTTATAGCAGCCACCAGAGAACGCCATATCCTGAGTTTCTATCTTTATAGGTAAAGAACTCAAATCTATTTCATACGATTCGAGAGTGGATTTTAGGCTCTCAATCATTCTTTCTTTTGGGAAGTAACTATCAGGAGGTAAGAAAAACTTATAAAACATAAATCTGAGGTCATACATCTGGAAACCGGAGATTTCCTCTCTTCCTTTTTTAATGAATTTCTTCCATACTCCTTCTGTATTTTTCTTGATCTTCAAGCATAAGTCAAAGAGATAATCTGATGAAATACTGTCTAAGGAGAGGATAAGGGCAGGATAGTTGGCAAATCCTTCTCCCTGCGCGAGTTTGTTAGCAAGCTTAATACTCTTCCTTGCTTGTTTTTCAATAGGATCAAGTAACGGTTTCCAACTTTGGTGTGCCTCCTTTCTTAATTTTCTGTGTGGACTTCTCATTAAAATTTTAGATCTTTCATTGATTTTAACCTCTTTCCCATTAATCAAAGGTAGAAACTTATTCGCCCTCTCCTCTATCTCACTCCGCAGTGCAAACAGTCTCTTATCATATTCAATCCTGGCCTTAACGATTTCTTTCCTCAATATTTCTGCTTTCCTCTTACTTATTGGATTCTTTTCTCTTTTGAGAAGTGCTTCAGTTCTGTCTAAAAGATTGGGATCGAGCAGTAGTTCTCTAACTTCTCTTGCCTTTTCATCTAATCTTTCCTTATCAAACGTCTCTTGATACCAGAGAAACATTTGCTCTTCCCAGTTTTTTTTAAGTCTAAGATCTATTTCATCTATCCAGTGCATTATGTTCTTTCCCTTCTTAGATTGTCATTTGGCCCATCGTCACGCGAGCAAAAGAAGTCCCGCGAAGCGGGATTTGGGCATAGGCCAAGATCTTGTCATAACTCTTTTCCCATGAACACATCAAAGCCCCAAGGTCTCTCAATTTCATCGGCTAAATTATATCCTAACTTTTCGTAGAAGTTGATAGCCCAATTGGCTTTCTCTATGGTGAGGAGCCTCAGTCTTCTGAGACCTATCTCTTTGGCTTTCCGTTCTAAATGGGTTACCAAGACGGTTCCGATTCCCTTCCTTTGATGTTCGGGAAGTATGTAGACCCAGTGAATTCTTCCGGTTTCCTTACTTTCAATTTGTAGAGCTGCAACACCAACAATCTTGCTTTTGCTCCTATAGACATAAAATGTCATCCTCTCAAAATCCCTCAAGAGCTCTTGCTGCGAAAGAACGGGCTCCCTGAAATGTTCCTTCGGGATTGTGTTCTTATACGCTTCTCGATTGCTCCGGTTGATCACCAACAGAATATCTTCGGCATTATCCAAGCAGGCTTTCTCGATCATTTTGACTTCAGAAATAAGCCCCACTGCTTGCGGCGAGGAACCCCATGAGGGGGAGTTCAGCGGGGACTCCACTGCCTCAGAAATGGGACTTTCAATTGTATTATCCGTAATATAGCCACTTTATCGCCAATGTCAACCTGCTTATCCTCAGTCAGGGGAGGGCTAAATTTCTCTTGACTGAGGGGAGAGGGGGATTATATTAAATCGTTGTGGGAGGAAAAAAAATAAGGATAAAATCTGGGGGTTTAGAAGTTATGGCCAAGTTGAACCAGAGCCAAACCGCCCAGTTGATTTGGAACCATTTGCCCATAAGCTCCCGTATCAACACCTGGGGGGAGGAGATCTATTTCCCTATCCCAGTGAGGGCTGGGGAGGAGAACCCCCAAGAGGTGGTGAGGGAGGGGGACTTGGGTTATTGGCCTCCAGGAGAGGCCCTCTGTATCTTCTTCGGTCAAACCCCAATTAGCACAGAGGAGGAGGTTAAACCAGCGAGCCCGGTAAATATCATAGGAAGAGTGGAGGGAGACCTTCAGATCCTCAAGATGATGGCTTCTGAGGGGGGGGAGATAAGTATTGAAAGGGTTGAGTAAACATTTCGGAATTTCTGAGAAATTCCGAAATGTCGGGGGTTATTTGAAGGGGGTATGCCCCCTTCAAGGGTGACAGCGAAGCAATCCGAGCGAGCGCAGGATTGCGGAGCGCCAGAGGGTCGATACGACCCTATGGAGAAGTTAGCGAGCGAAGGGAGCTAAGTTCAGGTGGGGCAGTAGCTCAGCTGGGAGAGCGCATCCCTCGCACGGATGAGGTCGGCGGTTCGATCCCGCTCTGCTCCACCATTTATTCTCTGGAAACATTTTTGCCACGAAGCCACTAAGAATATAAAACATAAGAGCAGTTCAGTTTGTAAACTGAATCGCTCTGCTGTGAATTTTTGTTTTAATCTGAATTTTATCAACATTTTATGTCTTTGTGGCATATGGATTATTCAGATTGGGACTTTTTAGGATATGGTCGTGCTAGACGGGGAGCCAGCGGTGCCCTGTAACCCGCAATCCGCTATAGCGGGGTTGAATTCCTTGCTTGAGGTCAACTTCTCTGGATGGGAGGGGGAGAAGTGGTGTTGAAGGTTGGGTCCTGCGCAACGGGGATGATGCCCAACCCCGTCAGGACCGGGAGGTAGCAGCGGCAAGCATCTATCTTCGTGTGCCGTAGGTTCACCTAACTGGAGCTAACTGGCCTTTCTTCCTCCATTGAAGGGGATCGAGGGGGGGTGCACGACCATAGTGGTTTTTCTATAACAGATCCCGGGGATCAGTTTCCAGGGATTAGGGAAAAATCCGTGACAACTGCTAACCAACAACCGACGAATACCTGACTGTTGACCTCTGATCTCCGTGAACTGTTATAGCCAGAGATTTGGGATACAGGGATAGGCAAGAACTCATGATTGCACTGGAAGAGGTCAGCAAGTTCATAGAAGCTGATACAAAGTCTATGCGGAGTTCTATCCCTTGATTACTGGATTCCTTTTTGTGCGAACTGAAACCCAGCCCAAAAAACTGAAACGGTGAGATATGTCCTATCTCGTCTTAGCCCGTAAATGGCGTCCACAGCAGTTCGATGAGGTAATAGCCCAGAAGCATATAACCACCACGCTGATGAACGCCATCAAACAGAAGAGGATTGCCCACTCCTATCTCTTCACTGGCCCCCGGGGAGTGGGAAAGACAACGACTGCCCGTATCCTGGCCAAGGCCTTGAATTGTGAGCAGGGGCCCACTCCTATCCCTTGCAATAAGTGCAGATCCTGTATGGAGATAACCAGGGGGAGTAGCCTTGATGTGCTGGAGATAGATGGAGCCTCTAACCGGGGGATAGATGAGATTCGTAACCTGAGGGAGAATGTTAAATATGCCCCCAGTGGCGGCAGCTACAAGGTCTATATAATTGATGAGGTCCACATGCTCACCTCTGAGGCCTTCAACGCCCTCTTGAAGACCTTGGAGGAGCCCCCAGCCCATGTCATCTTCGTCTTGGCCACAACTCAACCTCAGAAGATCCCCTCTACTATTATCTCCCGCTGTCTCAGGTTTGACTTCCACCGCATACCCACAAGGGAGATCGCTAAGAACCTCTCCTTCATAGCGGGGAAGGAGGGGATTGAGGTGGAGGAGGAGGCCCTCTTGACCATAGCCAAGAAAGCAGAGGGAAGTATGAGGGATGGCCAGAGCATCTTCGATCAGATAATCTCCTACCAGGGGGAGAAGATTACCCAGAGGGATTTAAAGGAGATACTTGGGCTTATTGACCAGGATATGCTCTTTGAGCTTACCCGGGCTATCATCCAGGGAGAGGCGTCAAAGGGTCTGGGCATATTGGAGGAGGTGGAGATCCAGGGATATGATCTCTTGGAATTTGTCCACAGCCTGGTTGGCCATTTGAGAAACCTCCTTCTGGCAAAGCTATCCCAATCTCTGGATCTTTCTGCCGAGGAGAAAAAGAGGTATGAGGAAGAGGCCCAGAATATGAATGAAGGTTATCTCTTGAGGCTAATTAAGATAGCTCAAAATGCGGAAAGACAGGCTAAGAGAAGCCCCCAGCCGAGGTTAGATTTGGATCTGGCAGTGGTGAAGATGGCTAAGCTTGACTCCACCGTGCAGTTGGAGGAGATACTAAATAGGCTGGGGATAGGTCCTTCCCCCAAAAGAGAGGTCAAGCCTAAGAGGATGGAGGAGGTACCCTCTCCTCATCCTGTGGAGGAACCCTCAGGTAGCGGAATCTGGGAGAAGCTATTGGCTAAGGTTACGGCACGCAAGATTTCCCTGGGCACCCTCCTGGCCGAGGGAAGATACTTAGGGGAGGAGGAAGGAAAGATCAGGGTTGCCTTCTATAACAATCACAATTTCCATCGTAAACAGGTGGTTCAACCTAAGAACCGTAAGCTCATTGAGGAGGAGGCAAAAAACCTCTTGGGGAGGAAGGTAACTATAGAAGTAGAGACAAAAGAGGAGGAAGGACCTCAGCCAAAAGTCTCTGAAGGAGTATCCAGGCCGCCGCACCTTTTGCAGCTCATAGATAAGGAACCGATAATTCAAAGGGTTTTAGATATCTTCGATGGCCAGATTGTCGAGACTAAACCCAGAAAGGAGAAGGAGAGATGATGAAAGGTCTGAATGGTATCCTCAAACAGGCTCAGAAGATGAAGGTAAGGATGGAGGAACTTAAGCGAGAGCTGAGTGAAAGGAAGGTGGAGGCCTCTACGGGAGGAGGAATGGTAAGCGTAGTGGCCAATGGTGCACAGGAGATTCTGGAGATCAAGATAGAGCGGGAAGTGGTAAATCCAGATGATGTGGAGATGCTGGAGGACCTGATAGTGGCAGCGGTCAATCAGGCCCTGAAGAAATCCGGGGATTTAGCCGCCGAGGAGATGACAAAGCTTACCGGAGGCCTGAAGATACCCGGATTAAACCTAACTTAAGATCTCCTCCAAGGTCTCCTTCAATCTTTCCAATGCCCTCTCTACCTGCGAGGATAGCCCTTCCCCAAGCTCAATTCTATTTGGTTGAACTCCAATGACGAAGATGTCGGCTTTGGTATCCGATTTCATCATCGACGCCAAGAGGGGAAGAGAGAGGTGATGGGTAGAAAAATCGGCTTCTCTTAGCCTCTCTGGTTTCCGAATAACTATCTCCCCGGGCCTGCCGCCCATATTTAGGGCATCCACCATTAAGATGGTGTCTGGCTTCTCCCGGATTATCTTCCCTATGTAGTTCTCTGGGGCCCTTCCCCCATCAAAGACAGCTCCCTTCACTCTCCCCTTTAGCTGCTTAGCCAAAAGAGAGCCGAAGCCATCATCCCCTCGTAGGTCATTCCCTATCCCCAGGATAACTACCTTTCCCTTAATTATCCCGACAAGCCTCTCCTTAATATTTTCCCGGTTGGTTGTCACCTCATTCACCGATAAAGTAGTATCCATAGGAGATGGGGACAGTTCCCTGGGGATCCACCGCCACGATGATCCCCCTGTGTGAACTGATGGGGATCCCCACAAACCAGAACTTCCCAGGTCTATCCTTGAGATCCTCTATAAATCCTCTCTCTAAGCCATCGAAGAATATAGGTTTCTCCTGCAAAAGCGTTTTTATGTTACCATAGACGATCTTTGTCCTCTCAAAAATGGGTTTGCCATTCCCTGGATAGGGGATCTTCTCCCTTTGTAGGTAGTCCTTAACTTTGCCGAGTATTGCCTCCCTCTCCCTTTCCGATACCTCCCTTGGCGGAAGGGAGTTCCTGCAGCCGGAGAGGATCAGGAGGAGGAGTAACAGTTTTGCTAAATGAAATTTAACCATCATCATAGATTATGCGTTAAACACCGAAATCACTGAAGCCTACCAAAAATTCACCTAAAAGATATTCCCACAAATTGAGGTTACAATTTCTTCGGTGTCATTCGGTGTTTTCACCCATTATTTGAGATTATTTTGCCTCTCGTCTTCTGCTGGATAACAGAATTATGTGTTTCAACTCCTCCACATTCCTGGCCGCCATGCAGTTCCTCTCAAAGTCCGACTCTTGGGCAATTTGGGCAATGGCCATCAGGGCCCTCAGATGGAAGTTTCGCTCATCTGCTGACCCCACCAGGACAAAGGCGATGTGGATAGGTGGAAGGGTGGCTGAAAAGCTAATTCCCTCCTTGCAGCGGGCCAGAAGGATATCAAACTTTTGGGTGCCATCTACGATGACATGGGGAATGGCCAGCCCCGGATGGATGGCGGTGGTGGACTCCCCTTCCCTTTTCATCAGCAGTTTGAACAACTCC
>DAOVCL010000057.1 GCA_030670005.1 Candidatus Zixiibacteriota bacterium
AAATTCTTTTCCCTTTAAGCTTTCTCCCAGTCCGGCTTTCTCACCACTTTCGCCGGTTACTTCCATATATCCAAAGGGCCCGTTAGTGGCTACGGTCTTCCCAGTTCTTAGCCCGGCCAAGATCTCTTCCCTGCTGTTCTCTTTAGCCTTGATGTAGGTTCTTCCCATACCCAGTCTCAGGGAGTGGGAGTCACTATTGCCCATAACCCAAAGCCTTTTCCCCTTAAGGAGGAGCTCGGTGAGCAGTTTCACCGCATCTTTGTTCTTCTTCTCCCTGAAATCTCCGCCGTTTAAGACCTCAAGTCCCAGAATGGGATTGCCCAGATAACCGTCTTTCAATCTCCCCAGCTCATAATTCCATCTGCCCTCATTTTCTGCCCTGGGATGGGCAATATAACAGAAGCCTCCATCGTTGCGGGAGATAAGCTCGGCCATAACCTCATTTTCATCCTTGCTTGGGTTGTAGGAGTGAAATAGGGTGCTACCAGTCTTAATTCTCCTCTTTAAGTTGTAGCCCAAGATATGCATAGAGTGGCATCTGGTAAGAGAAGGAAACCAATTGTTATCATTCTTGGCATGGATTTCCTCGCCTATTAGGATGCTGAAATCCTCCCTGCTATTTTCTTGGGCAAATCTCCGTAATCTTATCCAATCTGTTTCCCTGAGGTCAAAGCCGTGATCGGTGAGAATTATATAGTCAAGGCCGAACCATCTCAGACCGTATTTAAAGACCTCCAGGGGAGGACCATACTCGCTGGAATTGTCCGTGAGTTCAGTATGTATATGTCCATCTCCTACCAACCAGCCGGGGAGTTTCGGTAGGGGCCTGTCCGCCAAAATGAGGGAGGCATAAAAGGTTTCCCTTTCATCCTTTGGAGAGATGATGAATTCGTCATCGAATTTTACCTTTATGTAGAGGCTTTTCCCCTCCGCAGCAGAGAACATTTCCCTCTCCAGATAGAAGATCTTATACCAATCCCCCTTGTGGAGTGCGGTGTATTCAGAATAGATATTCCCTTCCTCATCCGAAAACCTCATCTGCTCAAGCTTATCAGAATCAGGATAGAAGCGATAGATCTTTATCGAATCCACCCTTCCTGACCTTCTGGGAGTAAGGTAGGCGATCTTCCCTCCGCCCTTTCTTAAGAGACAAAGCACCGGTATCTTGTCATATCCTGGGCTGAGCCTCCAGGGAAGATCGAAGATCTTGTCCGGAACCCCATAACTCCAATCTGGCTTATCCTCAAGGTAAGAGAGGGCAAAGGGGAGGAGAAAAAGGCTGTGTCCTTCCATATGTTTTATCCTTATCAGTTTCAAATAGAATTAAACCTTTGAAGCAAAATGTCAAGGTGGATTTTAAAATAAGCGGAGGTTTTTTGGACTGAGATCAGCCACTAAGGCACAAAGACACAAAGGGGTGGAGGAGGAACAGGTCTCCTATCGAAGCTAAGGCGGGTCGGGACAAGTTCCGATCTCTCCCTAATAGAACTCCGTCAGAGCAGGAGCCCTGACGGCAGAAGGTGGCAGAATCGGGGTTCTGCCACCTTGCTCTGAAGGGAAAGATTTTCTGCTTAGGGAAAAAACCCTATTCTAAGAAGATCTCCACCCTTTCGCCTTCCTCCTCTACATCCACCAACTTTCCCTCTGCCCCTGTGTCTATCATCTGGACGATCTGATCCAGATCTATCTCCTTTTCCTTCATCTTGGCCCGGGCGGATTCAGGCACAAAGTGGGTAGCAAGCTTTATCAGTCCAAAGGGGATGTTCACATTGACCTTAGGCTTCTCTGAATTCCCCTCATAGACCCTTATCCTCAGAAACCTTTTTTCGCCTTCCTTTTTGGCCGGTTCCTCAATGGTCTGCAGAAGCTTCGCCCCCTCCTCGGCGCTTATCTTTCCCTCCTCGATCATCTTTAATATTCTCATTTTCTCCTCTTCCATTTTTACCCTCCTTTACGGTTTACTGAGGCGAACAACTTCCCTCTCGACCGTATATGGTCTCCTTTAATTTGGACGCCTCATCCTAAGTTAGTTCACTTCGTTCGCTAACTTCCAAGGGGCTATCGCCCCTATGGCGGATTTCGGTGCTGCCCCAGCTCACACCGAAATCCTGTTACCCCTTGGGGGAAAGCATATCCTTTCCCCCAAACCCCCTGATGACCGTCTCGGAAATTGTAGAATTTCCGAGACGTTTAGTTATCCTCCCCTCTTTTACCATCTTGGCGATGAGTTCCTCTTCCGGCGCTAAATGATTGCTCTCCCCTGATTCGGCTATAGTTATCCTCCCGCTCATACTCTTCAGCTCCACTTTAGCCCCTCCCTCTCCCAAGGTTCCGGATAGTCTGAACCCACTTCTCTTCAATCTCTTCAGTTGGAGTTGGCAATCAATCTCCCCTCGCATGCTCTTGGCCTCTATGAATGCATTTGAGCCCCGAGGGATGAGGAATTCAATCTTCCCCTGCATGCTTTTTAGACGGTAATTACCATTCGGGTTAATTGTGGTCTCTACGGTTAGGGACCATTCATAGTCTTAGCCTCCAACCCAGCGAAAGGACAGGAGCGGGCTACTATCCTGCCATTCATCGCCTTTAGGATGGGTTTCCCTGAACACCCCTCAGCTTCAAGCTCTCCATTCATACTTTTCAGTTCGCCTAAGTGGATAAACCCCACGGTTCTTATGCTCCCGTTGAGGTTTTTTGCTCTGAGGGAAACCCATTGAGGGGCCTTGATGAGGAAGTCTACCCGAGCCGACTCTCCTCCAGATTTCCATCCCCAAAGCCTCCTTGATCCAGTTGGTTCTACCCTGACGGTTACTTGGTTAGGGGTCTCCTCCACTACCACATCCGTCTCATCGACCACTTTCTGGTTATCTGAACTTATCTTGGCCTCGATGTGCAGGGTATTCCCCTGGCAGGCAATCAGCTCAATGGGACCGTTTAGATTTTTGATAACCAGGGACTGATTATCGGTCAGTTCAATCTCCCTTTGGAAAGACTTGTTAGGCATCTTTGCCTCCTTTTGTTGATCTCTGCCTCTGGGCCAAAAGATCCAATGCCTCCCGGAAGCTAATTCCACCATCCTCCAGCCTTTTAAGAACCTCTAACCTCTCCTCTTTGGATGGACTCTCCTGGGCTACTTCAAATCCTAATGCCTCTATTACCTGATTCAATCTGTTTTTCACTGTGGGATAGGAGATCCCCAGCTCTCTCTCGATCTCCTTTATATTGCCCCGGCACCTGAGAAAGGTTTTTACAAAGCTCATCTGATCAGCCGATAGCTTATAGAATTCACTGACCTGGAACTTACCAACGATCTTTGTTCCACACCTCTCGCAGGTTAGCTCTGTGACCAAAAGGGGACCTGCACAGACTGGACATTGGCCTAAAACTTTCTTTTTCACACCTTCTCCTAAATAATATTTATTTTTATGGTCACATTTCTTGAATAAGATAATCAAAAAATTAACATTGTCAAGTTCTTTTTTAATTTTTTTCAAATAAACCTCAAAAAAGAGGTCTTGACATCCAAGAGGGGAGGGCATAAATTGTAATTGAGGTTTAGAATGGAGGTGGATTGAATCACGAGGAAGCTTTAAACCTGATTAAATCTAAGGTTAAAAATGTTAACCTGATAAAACATATGTTGGCTACAGAGGCGGTGATGAGGGCTTTGGCTAAGGATCTGGGGGAAGATGAGGATCTCTGGGGTATGGCTGGTTTGCTTCATGATGTGGACTATGATCAGACGACTGATGATCCCAGTAAACATGGGCTGCTTGGGGCTGAGTGGTTGGATGAGTTGGGGGTGGACAGGCGGATTATTCAGGCCGTCAGGTCGCACCCCGGCCACATCCCCCCTCAGTCTAAAATGGACTGGGCCCTGTCCGCCGTGGATCCGCTTACCGGGCTTATCGTTGCTTCAGCCCTAATGCATCCATCCAGAAGGCTGAAGGGGATGGACGAGGGTTTCGTTCTTAAGCGATTTAAGGAGAAGAGATTTGCCGCGGGGGCAAACAGGGAACAGATCAAGCATTGTAAGAGGTTTGGGCTGAGCCTTGATCAGTTTGTGGACATAGCCTTAGGAGCTATGAAGGAGATAGCAGATGAAATTGGTTTATAGAAGGAGGCTGGTCTTTCTTTTGCCCCTTTTGTTCCATCTACACCTTCTTCCCCTCCAGGCGCAGGTTGAGTTGGGGGACCAGCGTAAAGAGGGGCCGAATTTCAGGGTGGACTATGTCAGTTTTAAGTCGGAGGGAACTGGCCTCTCCAATCTTTTATTCCTCTATAAGATAGGGTATTCTGAACTCCAATTTATAAAAAGGGAAGATGGTTTTTTAGCATCCTATGAGATCTCACTGATCCTTTATGACCGTAAGGGAAGACAGGTCAGTGGCCAGATATGGAGGGATTCCTTGAAGGTAAAGACCTATGAGGAGACGAGGTTAAAGGAGAGGTTTCTAACCGGCCAGAAGAGCTTTTTCGTCAATCCCGATACCTATAAGATTCAGGTGAAATTGGTGGATCTCCATACCCAACAATCCTCTCAGGAGGTGAGGGAGGTGGAAGTTCCCTTTTTTGGGGAACCAGGCTGGGCCTTGAGTGACCTTGTATTGGCCAACTCTGTCAACATATCTGGAGATCATTCGACCTTTAAGAGAGGCGAATATGGTATCATTCCCAATGTGGGTGGGATCTTTGAGGACCAGGAGCCAGATCTCTTCTTATATTTTGAGATATATGGTCTTCCTCAGGGGAGGTTAGTCGAGGAGATTTATCAGATAAGGGATAGAAATGGGAGGATTTTGGCCTCTGATTCCCTTAAGGTGGAGGTAAAGGGGCACCCATTTTCGACGGTGCATCAATTCTCCTTAAGGGATCTTGAACCGGGCAGGTATGAGGTGGAGGTTGAGTCTAAGGCCTTTTCTTATGGAGAGAAGAAGGTGAAGAGGGTATTTCAGATGCATTGGAGGGACACCGCTCCCTCAGCCGAAGATTACCATACAGCCGTTGAACAGCTAAGATATATAGCCACTTCCCAGGAGATGAAGAGGCTGAAGGAGTGCCCTCCTAAGAAAAGGAGGGAGCTTCTGAGGGAGTTCTGGAAAAGGAGGGACCCAACTCCAGAGACCTCAAGGAATGAATTGAGGGAGGAGTATTATCGCCGGGTGGAATTTAGTAATGTCAATTTTAAGGCGATGGTAGATGGTTGGAGGTCCGATCGGGGGAGGATCTATATCATCTATGGGCGTCCAGATGAGGTGGAGAGACATCCCTTTGAAACTGAGACTGTCTCCTATCAGATATGGTATTATTATGAGAAGAAGCTTAAATTTGTCTTTGTTGATAGGCACGGGTTTGGAGATTATGAGCTTGTCTCTCCTCTATATCCCCAATACAGGTAAAAGGAGAGGATATGTCCAAATTGGCGATTAAATTTGCCCCTTTTTTGTTGTTCCTTTTGGCACCCATAGGATGGGCCAAGGGTGAGGGCATTAGTTTATTTACAGATTATGCCTGTTATAGGGGGGAGAATGGTCTCACCCAGGTGGAGATCTACTATTCCCTCCCCCGTCAGGAACTCACCTTTGCGAGAGGTGAGGATGGATATCTGGCCATTCTTGATGTCTCTGCTGAGGTGACTCAGGGGGGGATGTCAATTTGGAGCAGAGAGTGGTCTTTCGGCACAAAGGTCAGCCGGGAGTTTGAGGAGAGGGAACCCTCCACCATCTTTGACCTTATCAGATTATGGCTGAGGCCAGGTGACTATTCCTATTCTCTCTCCCTGCGGGACAGGAACTCAGGATTGGAGGGATCTGTTACAAAAAGCCTGAAGGTTAGGGATTTTCTTCCTGAGAAATTGCAATTGAGCGATATTGAGCTCGCTTACTCCATTCAAAATGGCGATAGCACCAGCAGATTCTATAAGAACGGCTTAAAGGTTATTCCTTATCCCAGGTCGGCTTATGGGCCTAACTACCCGGTTCTCTACTATTATACAGAGGCCTATAATTTGAGTTTCTCCCCCCAATTCCAAACTAATTATAAATTAAGCTATTCTGTCTACGATGACTCGGGGGGGCTGGTCAAGAGGTTTCCTCCCACCTTTCGTAAGAAGCCAGGTTCAACTGCCGTGCTCACCGGGGGGATAAATGTGATAAGCTTAAAGCCCGGGGGATATTCCCTTAAGCTTCTGCTCAAGGATGAAGCAACATCAGATTCTGCCTGTATCTCCAAGGGGTTCTTTCTCCTTCCGTCTCCCAGGGTGGGGAAGGAGTTAACTGAAGAGATTGCCCAGAAGAGGAGGAACGAAATATCCTATCTGGCCACCAGTAAGGAGCTGAAGACCTATGATGGTCTCTCTCTAATTGGAAAGGAAAAGTTTTTACGGGAGTTTTGGCGGTCCAGAGATCCTGATCCCTCTACTCCTCAGAACGAGTTTAAGATCGAATATTATCGCCGTTGGAGGTATGCCGTTGAAAACTACAGCAGCTTTGGACGAGAGGATGGATGGCAATCCGATATGGGGAGGATTTACATTTGCTATGGCCCCCCAGATCAGATTGAGAGAAACTCCTTTGAAAGCGGCCAAAGATCCTGGCAGAGGTGGAGCTATTTCATCAAAGACGGGGGTTTTTACTTTATATATGTAGATTTGGAGGGGTTTGGCCGTTATACCTTAGTTCACTCTACGGCCAAGGGAGAGAGAAGCGATCCGGATTGGCAAAGGTTCATAAATCGATGACGGGATAGCTAAAAAAGTAACCCGCGGTGGGATTCGCATATTGGTTGGGTTCCTGTTTTGACAGCATTAGTGCTTAATAAATTAGACGATTGTTCTACCTCAGTCAGACCAGGGATTTGGTTGTTGTTTCTCCGTCAGGGTAGCTGATAGCACGGTAGCAAAGAGATAGGCGTTTTCATCGTTTTATTCCCTCTCCCTTTTCCCGCTATCCTCTTCAGAGATGACGAGTAGTGGCAGAAGTCATCTCTTACCACTATTACAGTCCTATCAGGGGATTTGACCCTTACAATCCAAATGCGGATTACTATAATTCTATTCAAAAAAGATACCAACAAAGGCTTATCTCCTCCATTCCTTATAGCTTTTCTACCTTTTTGGGCCTTCGGTTATCAACAAATCCAGGAAAAGTGAGGGTTGCCAAAATATTGCTTAAGTCTTTCACTCAAGTGGTTTCCTGTAAGCGGAAATGCCCGCAGATGTCTTTGAATTGAGTGGAGTTAGATTTTTACCAATTATTTTTTAAACCTTCTCCTCCTTTCGGTGTCAAAGGTTTAGAAGGAGGTGATAGTGCGAGGGAAAATCGGAAGGCTTGAGGATGGAAACCTTATTGTCTCGGAAATTTTAAAAATTCCGAGACCAGGGGGTAGTTTGAAGGGGGTATGCCCCCTACAAGGGTGACAGCGGAGCAATCCGAGCGAGCGCAGGTTTGCGGAGCGCCAGAGGGTCGGTGAGACCCTATGGAAACTTTGCGAGTGAAGCGAGCTAAGTTTTGAAAGGAGGAGAGATGAGAAAGTTAGGATCCATCCTGGTTGCACTGCTCCTTTTGGGGTCTCTTCTTTTGGTCGGATGTGGCCAGAAGGGAACCTCTCTGGGACCTGAGGCGGAGATCACGGATAGGGCGGAGATTGAGGGGTTGATAAAGTCCAATTCGGACTATTTTACCTCTGATGTCAGGATTGACTCCTCTGCCTATCCCCTGGGGAAGGTTTTAGACGGGATAGAACCGGTCTCCTTCTTCCGAGAGATTAAACAGTTCACCAAGGATATAGATATCCATATCGTCCATCCGGATAGCGGGGTTCCCTATGCAGAGGTTGCAGTTACTGCCAATCTTATTGGTCAGTTTCATACCATTACTATGGATTCCACATATCTGAAGCCCATTGACGATACCGCGGTTAGATTTGCTTATTTTGAGAAGACAGGCAGACCTCGCCCCCCCCGTCATCATAGGGGATGGGAGTTGAAGAAGATCTCCGGGGTGGAGATCTACTCTAATCCTTGCACTAAGGTCATAAAGAGCATCCACATTAGCTCTGACCTGGGAAGCGTGGATACTGTTATCATTGATGTGACTACCCTTATGGACAAGGAGGATATATTCACCTTCAAACCGGGTGAGCTTGTCACCTTAGAGGTGGAGACGGATAGTCCAGAGGATATAGTCTTTCTCCATATCCCCCATAAGAGGATGCCCTTTCAACATGTAGGAGATGGGCTCTATGTGGGTTCCTGGAGGACGACCACCGATCCCAGGCACTTTAGGTGGCCAAAGCATGCGGCGGTGGATGTCATTGACCACGGGACGATCTTCGAGGATCAGGCTCCCTATGACTCCCGAGCTTGGGGGATGAATTACCGGGTGAAGAGATAAGGGAAGTAAGGTCTGTTCGATTGAGAGGGCCCTCGTTTAAGACGAGGGCCCTTTTTTTATTTTGATAATCTCCTGAAGGGATATTCCCGATTAAGGTAACCCTATGGGGTTCTCAGTAAAAATGGCCTCACTTTTCTCTTGACAGATAACTTGTTGATATAGTATATTCAAAAGTAGTGAGCGGAAATGGATTGACTGAACCGGGTTGATTTCCCAACTCAATCAACAAATATAGCTCTTCACCTGTTTTTCCCCTTCTCTTTTCTCAATTTGGCTCTGTGTGAGTTCGGATCTCTGCAATGCTTCCATACTTATTAAGATCCCCCTTGTAAACAATCAAAGAAAAACACTGTAAGAAGGGAGGAATTAACAATGGAACGACTTTTTACAGTAGTCACAATTCTTATCTTTGCTTCTCTTGTCTTCACCGGGGGATTGAGGACAGAGGCACAATGTGTGGATTCAGTAATTGTTAAGAATACTTGGGCCTCTATCGGTTCGACCGGTGTGGCGGTCCCTGTTTATGCATATCTTTGCAGTTCGGATACTATAATAGGATTTATTTTTGCTCTCCAGTTTGACTCAAGCTTTCTAAGGGCTACAGACATAATCTATGAAGTCCATGATTCTGCCGTACCAAGTTTTTATGATTTATGGCCAAATCCTGCAATGCACATACCTGTTATCGATCCTTCTTATCTTACCTATGGAGTGGTCTTTGATTATTCTGGGAGTGGGATTATTAATCCTCCAGAGGGTAGATACCGTATGTTTGACCTGATCTTCGATGTTGTTGCCCAGGATACGGGAACAACCATACTGGATGTAACAGATGCAACTTTAGGCAATAAGACCCCTGTGCTGGTGGATGGCTTTTTCAATGTCACTCTATCTGGAGTTGAGGAGCCTTTTTGGTCTCGCACCGATCCAAAGCTATTCGCCCTTGGCCAGAACTACCCCAACCCGTTCAACTCGGCCACCGTCATCCCCTACCATCTCCCCTCCCCCGTGGTCAGTGGTCAGTTGTCGGCGGACGGCGGACGGCCGTCGGCGGTCACCCTACGGGTCTACAACATCTTGGGACAGATGGTCAGGACCTTAGTGGATGGGCCCCGGGAGCCGGGTGAGCATCGGGTGGTCTGGGATGGCCGGGATGATCGAGGAAAGGAGGTGTCCAGTGGGATATACCTTTGCTTGTTGAGGGCCGAAAACGGAAGAAGGAGAGTTCTCACCAATGTGAGGAAGTTGATGTTGGTGAAGTAGGTTTGTGTTTTTTGGGTAGACCATGAGATCAAAACTTATAATTGTCTTTATCAGCATCATCTGGTGTTTCCCCCTTTTGGCCTGGGCCGATTGGGTTTCCCCTGGGGATGGGAAGGTTTACACCATGCCGATGGTGGACGAGCTCACCGATGATGTCACCTGGCGGGATGAGGGCTATTATCTGATCAGCGGGAACCTGACCATCTCGGCCAACGACAAGCTGGTCATAGATCCGGGGATGGTGTTGAAGTTCGAGCTTTGCCTCGGATTGACTATCAACGGGGCCCTGGAGGCCTGCGGAAAGCTAGATGAGCTAATCCGCTTCACCGATGCCGGCGGAGAGTGGCCTTGGACCGCCTGGAGGGGGATAAGGTTCAACGACACCTGTGTCGATTCTGAGTGTGTTTTGAGCTACTGTGTGGTGGAGTATACCGGCAGTGCCGATGGCGTAATGATCTGGATATCCA
>DAOVCL010000071.1 GCA_030670005.1 Candidatus Zixiibacteriota bacterium
GTGCCAATAACCCTCTTTTCGCCGTGAGTAACGATAATGGTGGCATCATTATTTATCGTTTGCTCATCTATCTCTTCAGTGAAGTAGACGCTTAAGGTCCCGTTGTGATTGTCGGTCGTCAACCCACAAGCAACCCCAGTCGGACTGGCATTGCCTTCGGGTGGTAAAATATAAGTCAGTCAGGTGGACACCGTCATTGGAGTGAGCATAAAGGTCATCTATGGCACGCCAGGGGAGGTGAGGGCCTTGCTCGGGGGACATACCCCCTATGTAGAACGGACGCATTTAACTTCACAGCAGATGAATGGTCGACTGGTGCAAAAGCCCCCCTCTTTCTCTCAAGAGGAGGATATGCTGGAGGCTGCTTGGACCTGGGAAGATCGGATTTACAATCTAACCCGGCCCGGGAGAGCTCTCCGAATTGAGGTCAACGATGACAGGCGGTGGTGGCAACCTTGCTCACCAGCGATGGCCGCAGGCATGACAGATCATATCTGAACTATCAAAGAACTATCTCAGAGGGTTGTAGCCCCCAATGCCACCAACACAAATTAGGGAGACTACCTGACTTAAAGAGTCACAGAAAAACCTAAAACCTTAAGGTTAAGGATAACTTCAGAGAACGATAGAAATTGCTATCGAAAATGCTCTCATTATCCCCTGCACCGGCATTGGGATCAACCCCATTACCCAAAAACCCCAGCAGGTCCACCTGCAGGTTCTTGGTAGCTCTCCATCCCAACCCATACATAAAAGTGGTCGTCCGGTCTAAGGTCTCCGTGCTCTCCTTTGAGGAAAGATAGGAAAGATCGTCAATAGTGGTAATAACCGTTCCATCCCCATAAACCCACTCCGTCTTCCTGGCAATCTTTTCCTTAACCAGTTCCTCTGTCGTTAAGGTCCTCTTCTCAATCCTGTGGACTGCCCCCACCCTCAGGACCCACCGGTTGTCCCTGTCTATTCCGTATTCCAGGCCAACCGGAAGGGTAACCACAGTTTGCTTATCCTCTATTGTCACATCGGCTTTGTAGGATCCCGTGATAGTACGGGTGTAGTCATCTACATCATCCGGTACCTCGTCACCATCATCGTAGGCGCGTACTTCCCTCTCGCTGAAATCCCTGGTAGAGGTCACCTCGTTTGGTGAGTAGTCAAGGAACATCGCCATACCAAGCCTCAACCTCTCCCCCAATTTCGCTTCCGTCCTGGTTCTAAAGGTCAAATTCCTCACCTTGTTGTCACCCTTGTCCGTTGTTTGGCACGAATAGGTCCGGGTCGTTTTTTCGACATTCCCGGCGAGCATCCCCTCCTCGGAGTAGAAGTAGTCGTCCTTATCGCTTAAATCAACGCCCAGTGTCCCAAACCTTATCCCCAAGCCGATCTCCGTATAGACACCCCCATTCCAATGGTATGTCTCCAAATTGGAGAGCGAAATCAAATTGCCCCCTCTGGGATCATCGACCCTTACCCTCTCCCACTCACTCCATCTGTCTATGATCGTATCGCCTGAGGATTCATCCCAGGAGTAGGAATAAAAGTCATTTACCGTGTGCTCCTTAGTCACCTTATGAAACCCCAGATCGAGCCTGACATCCAGCTTATCAGTGAGCTTCCTCTCACCGGCTAAGACGAAGCTGGTGGTGGGGGTCTTCTCAATTGTAGAAAATTCCCCCTTCTCCACCATCTTGCGGAATGCTTCCCCGGTAGATAGACTATCCCATCTCACATCTTTGGTGAAACTTGGATCCCCAAAGGCAACGGGGGCGAACTGGAAGGCCCCTCTTGAGGTATTGGTCTCAAAATAGTTGTCGCCAAATCCATAATGAATGACCCTTAAACCAAGCTTCAGGGTGCCATTGTCCAAGCCCTGATTGAACAGCCAGTCCCTGGACTTGAATATCTCTGTGCGGTCGGCGCTCATATCACTGGTGAATTTAGTATCGTAGATATTGTCACCATCAACATCAGACATTTTCACCATCTGACCGGAGAGATAACCCTCTCCCCAAATATCCATAAGACCATCGATATCCAAATCAAGGCTGACATTCCCTGGCCTTCGGGCATTTGATAACTCGAACAACAATGCGGACCTCATCCTCCAATCCTCTTTGAAGCTCAGAAATCTACAGAGATTCCTGAAATCCCCAGAGATCCCCACGAAGTAGATATTGTCCGTAAAGTCACCGAATATCTCCTCCCCGTTGGTGGTCAAATTGCTCAGGTTGGTATAGAGCCTCCAATTGGCATTGTCCAAGAGAAAAATAGGATCGGTATCGTTGTCAAAATCGTCCCTGAATACCCCACCAGTGGCGCTACTTCTGAAAGAATGAGTCCAGGCAAATGCTGAATTGGCTAAGGATAGCAATAGGCCAACAAATAGCAGTGTGAAAATACTCCTTCTCACGTCTCCTCCTTGTTAAATTGACGATCTCCTGAGACAGAAAAAAATAACGACGATCTCTTCTTCGCTATCACCTCCTTTGAAAGACCGGTTTAAGGATCCCTAAGAAACTAAACTCCCATAAAAAACCTCTCATCTTGTTGGGGTTAATATTACCACATAAAAAATCCTTGTCAACCATAAAATCAAAGGCCCCCTGGGAGAGGGGGCCTTTGAAAATCGCCAGGATATGGATATGGCCTAAAAGGATAGCTTGAGGGTAAAAACCTGATTGTCATCGAAGTATTCGGTGGAAAGATAGGAGTAGTCAAAGTCGACCTTTGTCTCGCCTATGTTGAACCTGAGGCCAAATCCAAAGCTCGGCCCAAAGAGGTAATCCTTTTGGGATGAACCCTTGTATCCTCCTCTCAGGAAGAGCATCTCCCGATAACAGTATTCGATTCCCCCTCTATATTCGTCCTGGGAGAAGTTGTTGCTCTGGAAGTTGCCCACTAATGTGGCCCGGTTATCCCCCTGATACAAAAATTCGTAGGAGGTGCCAAATTGAATTGAGGAGGGAAGCTCAAACTCCGCCGACTGGGTCCTCATAGTCTTGCTGGCTGCCTGAGGATCATCCTCTATGGGGAGAAGTTGATATTCAAAGTCGGGTCCATCAAATCTCATTGAGGGGCCAAAGTTTTTCACCACAAAACCGAGCTTCAACCCCCTCCAGCCGGGGATGTATTGAAACCCAAAGTCAAAGGCCAGCCCATGGGCCCTCTCCCGCATAATGCTCTCGGAAAGATACATCATCGTAGTCCCAAAGGAGACCCTGTCCGTCATCTGCCGGGAGTAGGTAAGGCCCAGCACGGTGAAGGTAGGGGAAAATTTCCTCCCTGTCCCATCGGGGTAATCTTCGGTGGTCTCCTCTATATCACCAATATCCAGCACCTTGGCGCTTAGGCCTAAGGAGCCAAATTCACCCAGATTGGTACAGACCCCAAAATAGCTCAGGTCTATATCCGCTATATAATTCATCCGGGAGAACATCGCCTGTGAGCCTTCGGTCTGGGCCACCCCTGCTGGATTCCAATAAAGCGCCTCTGCCCCCTGGACATTGGCAATCACCGCCCCACCCAAGGAAGTGGCATAGGATCCAACCGGCAATCTCAGTTCCTGGGCCCCCGCTGTCCCCGTCTTCAATCCACTCCCTCCCAAAGCCTGGCCAGCCAAGAAGAGCAGGCAGAGGGCCAGAAAAGGGAATATAATCTTTGATCTCATCTTAAAAGCCTCCTCTAACTAATTTTAGAGTTTACCAGGTTTTCAGTTGCTCCTTCTCCATAAAGATAGCCATCTTCCCGACCATGCTTCCCACCCCAGGGGCATCTACATAGTAGATATAGATCCCGCTGGCTATAGGTAGCCCCCTCTCTGTGAGGAGGTTCCAGGTGAGCAGGGAGGTAGTGGGGTCATCCTTCGTCAGGGTTCTCACCAGATCCCCAGCCAGGGTGAAGACCCTAATGGTGCACTTTTCAGGAAGATGAGTAAACTTCACGGCCCTATGGAACTGATCGATCTCATAGGAAGAGTGGTTGAAGTAGGGGTTAGGAACGACCTTGATCTTCTTCATATCTAACTTGGCCTGCGCGGTTGGTGTGGTGACTACATCCTCAGTGGAGAAGCTAAAGATGTCATTATCATCAGCAGGGCATGCCCACTGGAACCTGAGGACATCCCCCTGATCTATGTAGCCCGTGGCCCCCCTGAGGCGAAATCCACCGGCGTAGAGAACATCCGCCGCAGGTCCCCAGTTGACATCATCATATATCCCACCATTCTCATCATACTGGCTCTTCATAATGAAGAGGTACTCCCGACCACCCACATCAGTGGCATCCGGAGCCCAGGTGCTGTCATAGACCGCCGACTCGGTCCACTCCACAAAACAGGCGTTGAGCTGCATCACTCTCTCCCCACCGACCACCTTCCAGACGGTGATGGGAACCCGATAGAACCCCGTGTAGGCATAGCCTGGTCGGTCGTACTTGTAGGCCATCTGACCAGCAGGTGTCCCAATTATCCCTGTAGAGTCGATGTCATTGGTGAACTCCAACTCCACGGTGAAGAAGGAGTCCGGCATGGTCGCCGGATCGAGGGTGCTGCCAAAGAAATTGATGCCATAACCAGCTGCCCCGTTAAAACAGCATAATCCCCAGTTCACCCAGCTCAGACCACGATCATGAGCGGTGTTCAGGTTATCATAGGAGACATTTTGCAGCTCAGATTTGTAGGAGCCGAGAACCTTAATAAGGAGACCATCCACTACCTTGAAGGGGTGGAAATCCAGGGCCTCATCCTCGTAGAGGTAATACTGATCCTGCAGGAGGGTATCCCTGGTCGTTTCATTTAAGAGGTTCCAGTAGTAGTTTACTGTAATAGTCTCACCTCTGGCAGAGACAAACTGAAAGGGAGGAACCACAGGGGCAAAGGTGATCTTATAATCATCTCCGGTGACATCATTCCGATTCACTACGGATATCTCCACCTCATTCGTGGTCGGAGGAAGGCTGGGGTTAACCCTGCTATAGTTAACGGTTATCGGGTTGATCACCGTCCCGGCGGGATTTTCCTGAGGAACAAGGGGGATGGGATCCATAGCATTCTCCAAAGTTTTAGGAGACTCGGTTTCGCTGAGGGAATAGGCGGTGACAGCAAAGTAGTAGGTCTTCCCGTTACTTAGGCTTCCCCCACTTATCGCATCGTCAGTGATCTCAATGGACTGGCTGAGACCCACATCTGAGCCGAACTGAACCGGCTTTTCCACGGGATAACCTACATCAACATCAAAGACCCTATCCTCCACAATCCTCACACCATTAACCAAGTCATAGGTAGCTATCCTCTGCCAGGGACCGGCCACGGAGGCTCCCTGGTATACATTGTAACCCTCGAAGGAATACTTGGTCTCCTGATATTCCTCCTGGGAGCGGGTGCCCCAGCTCAAGACCACCTTTCCATCACCCGGAGATGCCTCTACCACAGGAGGAGGGGGAGGAGAAGGCAAATCGAAGTTCTTGTCAAAGGCAGCCTGGGCAGCCTGATCATAGAACTTGAGGGCACTGATGCTGCTCAACCTATCCTTCCCTTGGCCCACGATTATGGCCCCCACCACCTCTTGGGTGTCTCCCGGAACCATAGTAAATGGCCCTGAACAGAGCATAAACCTCCTGTCGGCAGGGTCTGAGTCCAGCCACCCCGTCCCTAAAATGGGATCACCGGACATAGCATAGGTGGTCACTTCGCCGGTCGTAGGATTGATATAAGGAGCACCACCACTAACCACCGCATCCAACCCCATCATATACCAGTAGACCTCCTGAGCTGTGAGTGGGTCGGTGCCATTGATATACTTGTTGAAGGAGGTCATTGGCAGGTTCCTGTAGTCCGGGATCGGACGACCGCTTACCCAGGCCGTGTCACCTGGTGAGGGGACAATGGGGCCCTGAAAGAAGTCATAGCCAACGGCCGGAGGCTTCCGCCCATAGACATTATCGTTGTTGGTAGCATTGTAACAGAATCCCAGACTCAAGGTCGTGTCACAGCCCACCAGGTCATCGGAGGCCCCTCCCAGATCCGGGTCAGACCAGAGGGCGATATAGGTGGAGTCCAATGTATTAAGGCCTTTGTTGATTATCTTCAACTTAAGAAAAATCGTGTAACCCAAGGCCCCGGTTCGATTGAAGCCAAAGGTGGTCTGTTGCACCTCTAACCCTAATGCGTCGGTCTCCATATTGCTGTGTCTTGCTGGATCGGCATCGTTATAGACACACCAGAGGGTCTGATCACCTAAGATCAACGGTATCGTATCCTCTACGACTACCTCAAACGGTGCCCCATCCTTCACAGGCCAATTCCACCAATCATACTCATAGTTGCCATCGGCATCCGGGTTGAGGGCTCTGCTGATTTTGTAGACTCTGTATTCCGGCTTGTCCGGATTGTCCCAGGCGTGGTCAATCATCTTCCCCGGGCCATACTCCTGAGAATACTCGGCGATAGCCACCCTGAGGGTATCTCCGATAGCATCCCTCACCTTTGCCCCTATCCAGAGGCCGGAGGCGTAAACCGCAGTCTTGTCCGTCCCCTTGGGAAAATAGAGCCCATCATATTGACCTCTGGAAGCACCGACATCGTAGGCGAAGGCACCGATATTGGTGACGAACATCTCGATGTTGTTGATATCCATAGTCGTCTCCGTATCCTCACCCTTCGCCCCAGTGGGTTTTGCCATAGAGCCTGTCCCTTGCTCCTTGGCATAACCTCCTCCAGCTAAGGCCAGGAGAAAGGGGATGACAATAAACCATCTCACTTTCATCTTATCCCTCCTCAATTTTGGTTATAACTAAAAGTTTATCCTTATCCCAAATCTCACCAACCTGGGAAGATCAAAGCTATTGGGGCTTTTTTCCTTCAGCAGATACTTCCTTTCCCCTGTTGCCCCATAGGTCTCCACATACTTCTGTCCCTCAGGGGTAGAAAGCCAGGTGGTCGTAGTCGGGCTGCCGCTGCACTCATAGACATCAACGGCATTCTTCCGACCGAAGAGATTCAGAATCCAGAGATAGAAATCGGTCTTAAGCCCCATAAGTGAGACTTCCTTATCCGCCTTCAAATCTAACCTATAGGTCCAGGGGCCCTCTATCGAGTTGATGGGGCCCCGAGGGGTGGGAGCAACTGCAGCCAAGGTAACCTCATTGTAGATCACCATAGGCGTATACGGGGTTCCGCTGGCCGCGGTAAGGATAAGATTCACCCCGGCCCTCTCCAAGGGAAAGACATTCCCTAATTTGGGCCCTTCCCCCTTACCAACCCTATAGTCAATATTAGCAGAGAACTTGTGCCTCTGATCAAATTCCAACGAAGCTAACATCTTGGGAGATTCCGATGCCGTCCAGGCTACATTCCTCTGGGTATTGGTAAAGGAACCAGTCCCGTTAGACCAGGAGAGGCTATAGGCGAGGTTCATAGCCAGATGGCGGGTTCTCCTCATGGTCAGGGCAAAATCGACCCCCTTTATAGTTCCATAGTCCATATTTTTATAGGAGGCAAAACCCTTAGGATAAGACCCGATATTGGCCACCTCGACCAGGTTCTTCACATCCTTATAGTAACCCGTGACATCAAGCTTGGTGTTTGCACCGAGCTGTTGGGTCAGTCCTACCTCGTAAGCCGTCGTCTCCTCAGGTTTTAGATTGGGGTTGCCAAAGGGGTAATAGTATGGACTAGCTTTGACCATATACTCCAAGTAGCCATAGTTCACATAGAGGTTAACCAGATTGGGCTGTTGGAAGAACTTGCCATAGTTGATGTGGAGAAGGGTCCTATCGGTGACCGGGAATCCAATCCCCAGCCTGGGGCTGGTGAAGATCCTTACCTTCGCCTCCTTCAAGTCTGCAGGATGTAAGTTCCCTGTGGCATCGGTATAGTCGTTTTCGTTTAGGATGGCGTCTTTATAAGACCTCCCATCCGGGGTTGTATACATCCCCAGAGGCAGAAACTCATCCTTCAACATCTTGGTGTCCACATTCAGATAATCCACCCTGAGGCCGGCATTTACCACAATCCCCTCATACTCTATCTTGTCCTGCAGATAGAGGGCAGCGGTTATTGGATGCTTGGCCGAATTCAGTTTGGAGGTATCCTGCTCTGTATCCCCGGTCATATCATAGCCATACCAATCCACATCGTTATAACCTCCTCCTGTAACGCCCAGAAAAACCTTATGGGGGAAGAGGTGTCTGTAGTATCTCAAGGTGTGTCTCTGAAACTGGAGGCCGGATTTTATCTGATGATGAGGGGTTACCTGGCTGGTGATATCGAAATCTGCACCCACATATGAAGATTTCCGATGGAGATAGTCATCCCAAACATGGCCCTCATCAGCAGAAGTGGATAGATCATCCCAGGAGTAGAAGAGGGATTCATCATCATATCTGGGGTTGCCAGTCGGTCGGGCATAATCATCTAACTTATCGAAGTAGATTCCATCTCCCCTCTTCCTCTCGGTAACATAATAGTTCCCGGAAAGAGTATAGAAGGTTCTATTGCTCAGGGTATGAGTAAGCTTGGCGTAGAAAGAGTTGTTCTTATCCTCATATTTGGGGGCGTGATCGATATTAAAGAGATAGTCGTGTCTGTATTCCGTCCACCGGTCCGAGGAACCAAGGGTGCCCATCTTCAGGTTTATGGCGTTACTCAGCTTCAGGTTCAGCTTGCCCTGCCAGGTATAACCAGAGAGGGAATTATGGGGAAGGATGTTATCATTGTCCACTTTTACCTCCAAGAACTCCTCTCGAGCTTTATTGACATCTTTGGCATATGGATGGGGAGACCTGTCTCTCTGCCACCTCTTCTCACCCGAGAAATAGAAGTTACACCTATCATTATTCGGGATAAGAAGACCGCCTAAGGCAAGGTTATAGACATTGTAGTCGTAGTTGTTGATGCCTATCCAATCCCCAAGGTTATCGGTAACCGCCTCAAATGCTCCGCTATACTTCCCGGTTCCCTCCTTGGTCACCACATTCACCGCTCCTGACATCACCTTACCATACTCGGCATTGAATCCCCCAGCCATAGTCACTACCTGTTCAATGGCGTTGCTGTTTATGGCGGTAGT
>DAOVCL010000081.1 GCA_030670005.1 Candidatus Zixiibacteriota bacterium
TATTTCACATAGAGGAGCTTAGCAGCTGCATCGAAGGCAATGGTGGTTTGGGCCAAATTTGTCATCTCGCTATCAATATTCACATCGTTTATCCCGTTGAAGTAACCTGTCCCTTCTTTTACTACCCTCGGTTTAACCTTCCTTATATCCCACCTGCCGATGGGTAGGTGATGCGGATCGGTCCTTCTCCCCTTGAGCCTAAGTCTCCCTTTGAGCTTGGAGGAGAGTATCTCCTCAAACTTAACCTTCTCAGCTTGGAAACCAGGGGTGGTCAGATTGGCTATGTTGTTGGCTATTACCTTCTGCCTTAGGGCATAGGCATCCATTCCCCTCTTTAGACAGGGAATGGAGAGGTCATTGAAGATGAATTCACCCAAATTGTCCTCCTTGTAACAGCTTACCACAGAATCTCACGGAAAAAAGCAATTAAGAATTGAGAATTAAAGATGAAACTTTCCTGTGCTGTCAGGGCGGGAAACCCTGAGGGATGGAAAATGGAAATTTAGCCTGAGCTGGTAGGTGCCCTCATCTGACAGCCAAGGAGTGGTGGCGGAATTGGGTTCTGCCATTCCGGCTTTGAACACGAATTTCACGAATGGACGGATAGCACAAATCCTAATTCATAATTCTTTTGTATTCTACTCTCCATTCGAGTTGGTAGCGAGCTGTCAGACGCCCTCATCTGACGGCAATAGGTGGCCCGAAGGGGACTTCTGTTACCTCAATGTAACCCTCGGCTACCCGTCCCGACCCAGGACGGGTCGGGAAAGCCAGGTAGAAGATGGAGAAGGGTTTCTACCGCACTTTAGTGTAGGGTTAAGGGCCTTTAGGCCCCTTTGTCTAACCCACAATGGGCTAAAGCCGGGTGGAAAAACTGAAATTGGAAAATAGAAAGAGAACTACTCTCTGAGCGACTCAGTGTTATCCGTGGTGACTATTCAGCTATCAGCTTTGTGTCTTTCCCCATTTTCGCCTCTTGGCTCTCGGCTTTTCATTGCAATCTGTGCCCCTTGTTTGGTTGCGGCTTTGCCGCGCTATGCTAGTCCGTGGTGAACTGTTACCTTTGATTTTACATTCGCAGTCTCGCAAGGACCCTGAGGATGATCCCCGCCTTCACTTGAGCCCAATGATATTCAGGTGTAATCTTTTGAAATTCCGCCTACTTATTTTGGCTTGCAAATAGCATACCCAAGTAGTTTGTAAAGCCGAAATGGCCTATATATCTGGATGAACTTAGAAGGCGGAAGATGCTCAGGGGTTCAAGATTGATGTAGTTTTTTCCTTAACCCGGCCTTATTTTCCCGTCCATCCTTCCTCTCTGTACTCCTTGAGCTTATTCCTCAGGGTGCGAACCGTTATGCCCAACACCCTGGCCGACCTGGTGCGATTTCCTCCCTCTTTCTCTAAGGTCTTCAAGAGGAGGTTTTTCTCCACTTTCCTGAGGGAGAGCCCCACCAATGCGGAAAATGAGTTTGTCTTGTCCAGGCGAAGATTATACTGGAGGCTGAGGTGGTCTGGCCTCACCTCTGGGGTGGAGTTGAGGACAACAGCCCTCTCCATCTGGTTCTCCAGCTCCCTCACATTGCCTGGCCAGTCATATTTGAGGAGTATCTCCATTGCTTCCTTAGAGATTGAGAACATCTCTTTGTGATATAATTCCCCGTATTTACGGAGGAAATATTCGGCAAGAAGGGGAATATCATTGCGTCTCTCCCTTAAAGGGGGAAGGAGGATCTTCACCACATTTAGGCGAAAGAAGAGATCTTCCCTAAACTTCCCCTCCTTTATAGCCTGTGTGAGATCCTGGTTTGTAGTGGCTATTACCCGCACATTGACCCTTATTGGTTCAGAGCCTCCCACCCGATAGAACTCGAACTCCTGCAAAACCCTTAGTAACTTTGCCTGTAGGCCGAGGCTCATCTCCCCAATTTCGTCTAAGAGGAGGGTTCCCCCATCGGCCAGCTCAAACTTACCCTTGCGGCGGGATATGGCCCCGGTGAAGGCCCCCTTCTCATGGCCGAAGAGTTCCGATTCTAAGAGGTTATCAGGCACGGCGGCGCAGTTTATGCTGATAAATGGCTTCTCCCGGCGAGGGCTCACCTGATGAATGGCCCTGACCACCAACTCTTTTCCCGTTCCGCTCTCCCCCTGGATGAGGACCGTAGAATGGCTTTGAGCCACCAGTTCAATCAATTTGTAGACATCCTGCATCTTTTTGTCCTTTCCCACCATCATTCCATATCCGGATTGGAGATTCAACTGCCCTCTAAGCCTTTTGTTCTCCTCCTTGAGCTGCTGATAGTCTAATGCCTTCTCCACGGCCGCCTCTAATTCCTGAGCTGAGAAGGGCTTGCGTAGGTAGTTTGATGCACCCATCTTTACTGCCTGCACGGCCCCCTCGATGGTAGCATAGGCGGTCATCATCACCACCTCTGTAGAGGGAGAGAGCTTCTTTATGTGGGAGAGGAGATCCAGCCCACTGAGATCAGGTAACTTTATATCCAGAACCGCCAGATGATAGGACTTCCTCTCGGCCATCTTCTGGGCCTCTAACCCCTTAGATGCGGTTTCCACTATATAGGGGCCTTGTGATAAGGTCTGAGCGATAAATTCTCTCATCAACACATCATCCTCGACTACAAGCAAATTTATAGGATCCAAGGTCGTCCTCCTTTGGTTTGCAGGTTCTATAGGTGATTATCTCCTCTTTTACCAATGATATAGAGTTCAAAGATGGGGAATATCTTTAGCATTTAGCATCAAGCGATTTTGGGTTCTCTTCCGCTCTCTGATGCTTTGGCAAGGGAAAGAAGAGAGAGATGGTGGTTCCCCTACCCACTTTGCTCCAAAGTGCGATCTCACCACCATGGGCAACAACTATCTTTTTCACCAGAGCTAAGCCGAGGCCGGTTCCCCCCTCCCTTCTGCTGAAGAAGGGCTTGAAGATCCGGGCTTTAAATTTGGGGGGAATGCCACAGCCGGTATCGGAGATAGAGATAAAAGCCTTTCCTCTTCTCTGGAAGGTCTTTATGATCAGCCTTCCTCCTTGGGGCATAGCCTGCACTCCATTTAGGAGGATATTCAAGAGGGCTTGCCTCAGTTTTAGACCATCATCCTCTATCTTTATCCCTCCCTTTTTTAGCCGCCTCTGCACCTCTATCCCCTCAAGCTCTACCTCCTGGGCTAAGCAGTTCAGTGCCTCCTGGATCACCAAGTTTAGATCGACCAAATCCCTGGACTGGGGTTGCGGGCGGGTAAAGTCGAGGAGATCATTCACCAGCCGATCTATATTAGCCACACCATCAGCTATGCGGGATATCAATCTCTCCTGAGATTCCCCCTTTGCTTCCCTCTTCAGGAGGCTGGCAAATCCCCTTATCCCTCCCAAGGGGTTTCTTATCTCGTGAGCCACTTGGGCGGCCGCCTCGCCCACTTCAGCCAGGGCAATTCTCTCCTTTACCTGAGAGCGATCCTGAAATATCTCCACCCAGCCCAAAAGATTTCCCTTCCCCTCGGTAACTGGAAAGATCTTTGATCTTATAAGAGTTCCCTTATCTCTAACCGAGATCTCCTTCTCCTGGGCTGAAGATGGGGGGTCAACACCCCAAACATCCCGGTAGAACCTTCCCAGGACTTCCCCCTTTCGGTAGCCAGTGATCCTTTGGGCCGTCCGATTGAACTCAATTATTCTTCCCTCCCTGTTCAGGATTACCAGACCACTCTCTATTTCTTTGAGGATGGCCTGGATAAAATATCTTCCCTCCTCAGCCCAAGGAAGAACTCCTCTGGCCCTCTCCAATTCCCTCACTACTTCCGGCAACTTTTAGCTCTCCTCTGTAAGCGGTCAAGTTCAAAGAGACAGTGGGTAAGCCTCTCTCTGTCCTTTTGGGGGATGATCAAGAACTCTATGGCCGCAGATATTCTGTTCTCACCCTGATCTATAAGCCTTTTCACCTGACCCAAGGCAGAGATGGGTTCCTTGCCAGGAAGGAGTATCTCCAGCTTAAACCTCTCTTTTTCCCTGATCTCTCCCTTCCGGAATCCTAAGAGCAAAATCCCTCTGCTGCTAATGTCCTTACTTGTCCCCAACACCTCTCCCTTTTGAGGGAAACATCGCACTTTTATCTCCTCCTTTAGACGAAAACCACTGCGAGTGACCGCCTTCTTTGCCAAGTTCTGAGGGGAGGAGAGGAGGATGGTTGGCTCTTCATCGTGGTAGTTAAGATCTAAAACCTCAGCTTGAAAGAAGTAGGTGGCTTCGTCATTTAGAAGGCTCAGTTTGGCATTTTCACCGATTTTCACCCTGACCCAATTCCCCTTCTCAACAGGAGGGGTAATCATCAACCCCTCTCTATCTACCTCCCTTACCCGCACAGGATAATCCCTGCCCTCAATCTCCATCAGCAAGAGTTGATCAATTTTGAATAACATTTTGGCTTCCTCTTTTCATAACAGTTCACCACAGAATCTCACGGAGTTACCCAGCGCAGCAAAGCCGCAACCAAACAAGGGCCACGGATTGCAATGAAAAGCCGAGAGCCAAGAGGCGAAAATGGAAATTAGGAAAATGAGAAAATGGGGAAAGACACAAAGCTGATAGCTGAATAGTCACCCCAGATAACCACTGAGTCGCTCAGAGAGTAGTTCTCTTTCTATTTTCCAATTTCAGTTTTTCTACCCGGCTTTAGCCCATTGTGGGTTAGGCAAAGGGGCCTAAAGGCCCGTAACCCGCACTAAAGTGCGGTAGAAGTCTTCTACTCAAGGCAACCCTGAAAAACTTTGTCAAAAAAACAAGATCTTGCAGAATTGTAGTACAGAATCGTAGCAGTTCACGGGAGTCTCCCTGTGCTGTCAGGGCTCCTGCCCTGACAGAAGAAGCTGTTTGTGGTTCCTCTTTTCTTACTGTAAGCAAATAATATACCAAAGTTTGGCAAGCAGATAATTTACGGGTAGGCAATAACTTACCACCGCAGGGAAATTTTTGCCAGTTTAAAAAATGGGGTAAAAAGCTACAGAAAAATATCTGTGTTCAGCTATCTTTGTTGACTACATAAAGTTTCCCCGTAATGGGGTATTTTGCTACATAGGTCAATATGCCACAGATAAGAAAATGTTAAAGTTCTTCTCAAATCTGCCGATATAAATAGATGATAAGGTTAAAAGATTAAGGAAAGGGAGGAAGATCCGTATTGGGATGTGAGAAGGGGTTCTAATCTGGGAAAGGCCAATTTTCAACCCTGATGTTAGGAGATCATAGAATGCTCAATACTGTGAAAGTTCCTAAAAAATTCGAGCCCATCTTCAGAAAAGCTCAGGAATATGTGAGTCAATATTTTAGGCAGAAGAAGGTGTTACCATCAAAGGGGTTGATTGATGTGGGTGGGCAGAGGTATATAATGGTACGGGCGGCGGCTATGTCAGTTGAATTCTTTAAAACAATAAAGAACTTGTATAAGGGGGATGAGGAGGAGGATGCCCTGAGGATGGCGAGAGATCTCCTTTTTGATATTGCCCATTCAATAGGCAAATCAGACGCGAGAGACTTTCATAAGAGGATGGGACTTAAGGATCCTATTGAGAAACTCTCAGCGGGGCCCGTTCACTTCGCCCATATGGGCTGGGCTTTCGTTAACATCCTTCCCCAATCCAATCCGGTTCAGGATGAGAGTTATTATCTTATCTATGAGCATCCTTATTCTTTTGAGGCTGAATCCTGGATGAAATTAGGGAGAAAAGTAGATTTTCCTGTTTGCATAATGAATGCAGGTTATTCTTCTGGATGGTGTGAGGAGTCGTTTGGCATAGAACTCATAGCCTCTGAGATTACTTGCAAGGCAAAAGGCGATGACCACTGCCGATTCATAATGGCCCCTCCGGCAAAGATCGATGATTATATTCAGAGATATCTAAGGAGGGATCATCAAATAGCTAAAGGAACTAAAAAATATGAAATTCCCACTCTCTACTTGAAGAGGCAACTGAAAGCTCAGCTTGATGCGGTGAAGGAGAGCGAGGAGAAGTATAGATTCCTCTTTGAGAAGAGCCAGACAGTTAATGTTTTGGTTGGAACAAATGGGAAGATTGTCAATGTAAACCAAACTGCTGCAAAATCGTTGGGATACGAAAGGAATGATCTGATTGGGAAAGATATAATTGAGTTAGTTGTTCCTGGACACAGGGGAAGGATAGCAAAACAGTTGGCTAAGAATCTGAATGGTGAAGAGACAGGGTCACTTGAGGTGGACATTATCAGCGGTGGAGGTATCCGGACGCTCCTCTTCTCGGAAGGAAATGCCAGGCTCTTTGAAAGGGGGAAATTAGTCGGGGAATTGATCAGTGCAATCGATATCACCGAGCGGAGAATGCGCTGAAAAATACGGAGCGAGAGAAAACAACCATTCTCGATAGCCTGGTCGAGCATGTGATATATGAAGACACGACGATGAGGGTTCTATGGCCAAACCGTGCGGCATGTGAATCGGCTGGTTTGGCGCGTGAGGAACTGGTTGGGCGCTACTGTTATGAAATATGGCCAAGACGCAGCGATCCTTGTCCAGATTGTCCAGTTGTGAAAGCTATAGAGACTGGTCAGCCACAGGAGGTAGAAAAGATAACCCCAGATGGGAGAGTTTGGTTCATACGAGGCTATCCAGTCCGAAATGTAAATGGCGATATTACGGGTGCGATCGAGGTTACACTGGACATCACTGAGCGTAAGAAGGCGGTGGAGGCGTTGGCAGTAGAAAAGGCTTATCTTGAGCAGCTATTCGAGAGCGCCCCGAAGGCGGTTGTTGTGGTTGATAACGATAGCCGGGTGTTACGGGCAAACAGCGAATTCACCAGAATGTTTGGGTATGCGCTTGATGAAGCACTTGGTCGGTCGATAGACGAATTGCTTGCCCCAGAGGATCTTCGTGAGGAAGCCTTCTCACTCACCAAGCGGGTGATAGGGGGTGAGGGAGTCGCCCTGGAGAGTGTGCGTCAGCGTAAGGATGGAACACTGGTTGATGTATCAATTCTGGGGACGCCGGTCAAGGTTAACGGGGGGCAGGTGGCTGTCTATGCTATCTATCGCGACATCACCGAGCGGAGGCGGGCGGAGGAGGCGCTGCGGGCAAGCGAGGAGAAGTATAGGCTCATAGTTGAGAATACAGCAGATGTTGTTATGCTTACCCGACCAGATAGCATAATCACCTATCTTAGTCCTGCCTGTGAGAGGGTCTTGGGATATGATCCAGAGGACTTAGTAGGAGGACAGCCCTGGATAATTCACCCCGAAGACCTTAAGAAGGTAGAGAGCATCCATTATCAGGCCTTGAAGGGTAAAAGTGGCTCTAATTTTGAATATCGCATCAGCACCAGGGAAGGCGAAACAAAATGGATTTCTCACTCTTGGTCACCGACAATGGTTGAAGGCCAACTCCAGATGATCGTAAGCGTGGTGAGGGATATCACCGAGCACAGGCGGGCCGAGGAGGAGAGGGCAAGGCTGGAGAACCAACTCCGCCAGGCACAGAAGATGGAGGCTATAGGCACCTTAGCCAGCGGAATTGCCCATGATTTCAATAATCTCCTTGGCGGTATTCTCGGCTACTCCTCTCTGTTGCTGAGCAAGTTGCCCACCGAGGATGCCAATCGCAAGTATGTAGAACTCATCGAGAAGGCCGGCAACAGGGCAGCGGAGTTGACCAACAGGTTGCTTGGCTTTGCCCATCGGGGCAAGTATGAGGTCAAGCCCGTTGATCTCAACCAGCTAATTGGTGGAGTGGTGGAGCTACTTTCCGCATCCGTAGACAAGAAGATAAAGATCAGGACAGAGCTGTGTGGGGAGAATCCCTTTACAAAAGGAGATCCCAATCAATTAGAGCAGGTTCTGATGAATCTGTGTGTAAATGCCCAGGATGCTATGCCCGGTGGTGGGGAGCTATCTATCTGTTCCCAGGTGGTGCATCTGGATGAGAAGTTTGTCTCCAAACATCTGGGGACCACCCAAGGGGAGTATGTGAGGTTGAGTATCTCAGACACAGGTATGGGGATGGATGAGGAGACTAAAGCCAAGATCTTTGATCCCTTCTTCACCACCAAGGGGCAGGGCCGGGGCACAGGGCTTGGCCTGTCAATGGTCTATGGCATTGTGAAGAATCACGGTGGCTATATCTCTGTCTATAGTGAAATAGGAAAAGGGACGACATTTGATGTTTATCTGCCCCTTACTCAGGGAGTTCTGTCCCAGCCCAGGAAAGGGAGGGTAGAGCCAGTCTCTGGCGCGGAGTCTATACTAGTGGTTGATGATGAGGAGATCCTGCGGGATCTGATGAAGGACATACTGGAGGATTTGGGATATGGGGTGATGTTGGCCTCTGATGGGCGGGAGGCAGTGGATGTATATCG
>DAOVCL010000133.1 GCA_030670005.1 Candidatus Zixiibacteriota bacterium
TATAGGTAAAGTCTCCCCCGCCTCCGGGAGGGCAGCGATGGAAGCCCTTATCCGGGGGATAGATCTGGCCCAGCGAGGTAAGATCGATGCCTTAGTTACCGGGCCGATAAACAAGAGGGCAGCCCATTTGGCCGGTTACAACTTCCCAGGTCAGACAGAGCTTTTGGCCCATTATACAGGCGCCTCCTCCTTTGTTATGATGCTGGCTAATCAAAAGTTAAGGGTGGCCCTGGTCACCACCCACCTTCCCCTCTGCCAGGTAAACGGAGACCTCTCCGTGGAGGTTATCCAGGATAAGCTCAGGGTAACCAACCAGGGGTTGAGGGACTATTTTGCCATCCCTTCCCCCAGGATAGGGGTGGCTGCACTAAACCCCCATGGAGGGGAGGGGGGAGATTTAGGGGAGGAAGAGATTAAGCTCATCTCCCCGGCGATAGAAGGAGCAAGGGGGGAGGGGATAGATGCCCAGGGTCCATTTCCCAGCGACACCCTTTTTACTCCCTCTTTTTTATCGCGCTTCGATGCCATCCTGGCTATGTATCATGATCAGGGGCTCATCCCGGTAAAGTTACTCGGGTTTGGCCGCACGGTAAATATCACCCTGGGATTACCCATAATCAGGACCTCTCCCGACCATGGGGTGGCCCTCGATATTGCTGGTCAGGGGAGGGCAGATCCAGGGAGTATGATTGAGGCCATAAGGATGGCCTGGCAGATAAGGAAGGTCAGGGGTGCAAATCCTTAGCTTTGAGCGGGTAAGCCTCCAATACCCTCAGGGGATCGAGGCCTTAAAGGAGGTAAGCTTCGAGCTGAAGAAGGGTGAGTTGTTCACTCTGGTGGGACCCAATGGATCTGGGAAGACCACCCTGCTCAAGCTCATCTATATGGAGCTTTTCCCCACCCGGGGGACCGTCCGGGTAAAGGGGTTCTCCTCCAGCAAGATAAGGTCGAGGGATATCCCCTGCCTGAGAAGGAGGTTGGGGATAGTTCCTCAAGCTACCGAACTCTTGGAGGAAAGGGATGTATTTGAGAATGTGGCCCTGGCTATGAGAGCGGTGGGGGGGAAAGGGATTAGGAGAAGGGTCTGGGAGGTGCTCAGTCAGACTGGCCTGAGCAGTCGAGCAAGATCTTCCCCTCACCAGCTTTCGGGGGGAGAGGCCAAAAGGGTGGCTATTGCCAGGGCTCTGGTTAACCAACCTTTCCTGCTTCTGGCCGATGAGCCCACCGGAGGAATAGATCAGGAGAGGGCCGAGGGGATTCTTTCCCTCTTAAAGAGGATAAACAGGCAGGGAACGGCCATACTCTTAGCCACTCAGGATGAAAGGGTGGGCCAAAGCCTTGCTGGGGGAATCCTGAGAATAGCCCAGGGGAGGCTTATATAGATGGCATTCGACAGGCTCTATGGGATAAAGGAGGTCCTCTTCAATTTCAGGAGGTATCCAGCTCGTTTTCTGGTTTCCCTCCTCACTATCTCCCTCTCCTTGCTTCTCTTAGGGGCGTTTCTCTGTCTAACCTTCAATCTGAAGCTTACCCTGCAAAATCTAAGAGCAAAGGTGGAGATAGAGGCATTCTTGAAGGATGGAATCACCCAATCCCAGATGGAGGAACTTGCCGGAAGGGTGAGGCTAATCCAGGGAGTTAAGGATGCTATCTTGATCACCAAGGAGGAGGCCCTTCTTGATCTCCAAAGGGAGTTTGGCAAAGAATTCATCGATGATCTGGGAGCCAATCCCCTCCCCCCCTCTCTCCGGGTAAGACTCAGGGAGGGATGGCGTAAGGGGGAAATTGTGCAGGGGATAGCGGCAAGGATAGATTCCTTGGACGGGGTGGAGGATGTGGAGTATGGAGGTAAGTGGCTGGAAAGGTTGGACAGATTTGTCTTTCATCTTCTTCTGCTCGATCTTATATTGGGGGTGATCATAGGACTCTCTTCCTTTATGTCGGTCTCCAATGTGGTGAGCAGAACCTTCCTCGCGCGGCGGAAGGAGGTGGAGATAATGAGGCTGGTGGGAGCTACCCGCAGGTTTATTCAGAGACCTTTCCTCTATGAAGGGCTCTTTCAGGGGTTTCTGGGGGGAGTGATTGGAGCGGCTCTCCTTTACCTATTCTTCCTTCTCCTCTCTCCCCAACTCCCCTCAGAGGCGATACTCTCCCCCAAGGTATTAGGGCTTCAGGTTGGCCTGGGGTTGGCATTTGGTGGCTTAGGAGGGAGGTTCTCCTTTGGTCGTTAAGCTTGCCCTAAAGACCACACTCTTCCTTCTCCTTCTTGGCTTGAGGGTGGAGGGGACGGAGATTGAAGACTACGACCAGAAACTTGCCCACCAGGAAGAGGAGTTGACCAGGATAAGGAAGGAGCTGGCCCAGAAGAGGAAGGAGACAAGGAAGTTGGCGAAGAGGGAGAGGAGCCTCCTCTCCCAGCTTGAGGATGTGGAGAAGAGGCTTGAACTCTCCCAGGCCCTGATCAGAGGTTTGGCCAAAAAAGAGAAGCTGCTCAAGGGCTCCATCTCCCGACTTAATGAAAACCTGAAGGTTTTGGGAAAAGACTTAGAGGAGAGGAGAACTGGGTGGTCAAGGAGGATGAGGGGTATCTATGAGAGGGGAAAGGTAACCGATCTGGAGCTCCTCTTCTCATCTAAGTCCCTCCCCCAGCTCCTCTCTCGGGGGAGATTTCTTGCCCTGATCGCCCGAGGGGATAGGGAGTATCTGCGGGAATTGAGGTCTAAAAAGGGTACCCTCCTGGAGGAGAAGGAGAAGCTGAAAGCGGAAAAACTGGAGGTGAAGAAGTCGAAGAGAGAGAGGGAGAAAGAGGAGAGAACTTTAAGGGGTGATTATGATAGGAGGCAGAAGCTCCTGCGTAAGGTTAAGCTGGAGAAGGCAAACTATGCTCAGGCCATAAGTGATTTAGAGTCAAGCTCTCAGGAGATTCAGAGGATAATTGACGACCTGCAGAAGCAGAGGAGGCAGTACCTGGCTCAAAGCTCCTTTGCCGCCCAGAGGGGCCATCTCCTCTGGCCAGTTGAAGGGAGGGTTGTCTCCAAATTCGGCAGGCATCTCCATCCCGTCTTCAAGACGGTTACCCTTAATGAGGGGGTGGAGATAGAGGCTCCCCTTGGCTCTGAGGTGAGGTCTGTTTTTGATGGAGAGATCTTATATGAAGGGTGGCTAAGAGGTTATGGGAGGTTTTTGATCATTGGCCATGGCTCGGGCTACTATACCCTCTATGCCCACCTCTCCCAAGTCTTAGTAGAAAAAGGGGAAAAGGTAAAAGAAGGGGAACCAGTGGCCATTTTGGGGGAGACGGGCTCGTTTTCGGGCCCTCAGCTCCATTTTGAGGTAAGGAAAGGAAAAAAGAAGTTAGATCCGTTGATATGGTTAAAGAAAAGGTAGAGGAACTTTTCCCTCAGGTTATAGGACAGAAGAAGGCAAAGCGGCTGATCTGGAGGGCACTTCAGAGGGGGAGGTTGGCTCATTCCTATCTTTTTTATGGTAGGTGGGGGGTGGGAAAGGATGCCCTGGCCCTGGAGCTGGCTAAGGCGGTAAACTGCCAGGGAGAGAAGAGGCCCTGTGGGACCTGTCAGAGCTGTAATTGGGTAACCAGGAATAGCCATCCTGATTTTTTGTTTCTTCAGCCTCTACCCAAATCCCTGGCCCTGGAAGAGGTGGGGAAATTGGCCCAGAGAAGGGTTCAGAACCCCTATATCCAGGAGGAGCTTGAAGGTTCCCTCTCTATTTCAATTGATGTGATAAGGGGAATGGAAAAGTGGGCAGCACAGAGGCCTTTTATGGGAAAGAGAAGGGTGGTCATCATCTCCCACTGTGACCGGTTAACGACCCCTGCGGCTAATGCTCTCCTCAAATCCTTAGAGGAGCCCCCTCCCTACCTTCTCTATCTCCTCACCACCACCCACCCCCAAGCCCTCCCCCTGACCATCCGATCCAGATGTCAACTATTGAGGCTGGGCAAGCTCTCCCCCCTGGAGATAGATTTGGCTTTAAGGGAGAGGTTCTCCCTCCCTCCCCCTCAGGCTAAGTTCCTCTCCAAACTGGTCCAGGGGAGCCTGGGGAGGACCCTCAGGTTGCACCAGGAGGGATGGCAGAGGTTAAGGAGGGAGGCCTTATCCCTTTTAGAGGAGGCCCTCTGGGGAAAACCCCTGAGGGTTATGGCCTCCATCGAGGATGGGTTCAGGGGGAGGGAGAGGATGAAGGCCAAGGGGGTAATAGAGGTTCTCCTCTCCTGGTATAGGGATCTCCTCCTCCTCTCACAGGGGATGGGGGAGTTTGTCTCCAATGGAGATCGGATGGAGAGGTTAAGGGTGGAGTCCGAGAGGGTCTCCTTGGCCAAGATAGAGGGGTCTTTGGCTAAGTTGAGGGAGGCGCAAACTGCCATTGGCCTCAATGCCAACCTTAAGCTCGTGTTGCTCGTTACCTTCCTTGGTCTGAGGAGGATAGTTAGAGATGAAGGAGATATTTCAGATAGGTTTTAGGGGGTGGAGGAAAGGTTATTTCCTTAACTCCAGATCCCTCCAGCTACAGATAGGAGATTGGGTGCTGGTTTGTGCCGAGAAGGGGGAGGATATGGGGCGGGTGATCAAGAAGGCCTCGGTGGGGGATGGCTTCTCCCATTCCCAGGAGATACTGAGGAAGGCAACTTCAGAGGATATGAAAAGGATGGAGGAGAACAGGGAGAGGGAAAGGGAGGCCCGAGGGATCTGTCAATCCAAGATTGAGGAGAGGGACCTCCCCATGAAGCTGGTAGATGTGGAATATCAGTTCGATGGAAACAAGCTGATCTTCTACTTTATCTCCGAGGAAAGGATTGACTTCAGGGGCTTGGTTAGAGAGCTGGCCTCCGTTTACAAGACCAGGATAGAGATGAAGCAGATAGGGGTCAGGGATCAGGCAAAGAGGATGGGTGGTTATGGAATCTGTGGCCGTCCCCTCTGTTGTGCCACCTTCTTAGAGGATTTTGAGCCCATAACAACTCAATTGGCCAAAGGACAACATCTTACTCTTATCCCCTCCAAGATATCCGGTGTGTGCGGGAGGCTTATGTGTTGTCTTCTCTTTGAGCGGAAGCTCTACGAGGATGAACTGAAAAGGTATCCTCGTATAGGGTCCAAACTACGCACGGAGAAGGGGACTGGTGTGGTAGAAAAGGTGGACATATTCAGCGAGAAGGTGACCATTGCCCACGCAGATGGAGTAGTTGAGGAGTTAGCCCTCCCCGAGCTACAGAAGGGGACAAGGAAGGGACGAAGCTTCTTCAGGAGGAGATAGGTGACAGGGGCCAGTGAAAGGGCTCGGGGAGAGAGGTCAGGATTAAGAATTAAGATAAAACAGCGAAAATTAGGTGAGAATATGTGGGAAGCATCTCCCCTGGGCGGAGCCTCGGGCAAGCCTGATGCCGATTCTTGTCGAGGTTAGGAGACCTCTCCCACAACTTTGCAGTTCCCGGGGATAAGTTTTTAAGGATCAGGAAAAATCTCTGACAACTGACCACCGACAACTGCTTTTTGGTTGACTGCTTACTGCTGTGAACTGCTAAACCAACGGAGGTTTTATGGCCTGCTACATAACAACTCCCTTATATTATGTAAATGCCGAGCCCCATATTGGCCATGCCTACACAACGGTGTTGGC
>DAOVCL010000221.1 GCA_030670005.1 Candidatus Zixiibacteriota bacterium
CCTCTTCGGCCCAATTGGGAGCCACAGAGAAAAAGATAAAGAAGAGCGAGATAAGACAAGAGAGTAAATTTCGCATTTTACTTTCCCCCTTAACTACAATTTTGCAAGATCTTGTTTTTTTGGTAAAGTTTTTTAACCGCACAGCTCGCAACGTAGGCGCAGAGAACACAAAGGTTTGAATGTGAATTGCGGTATATACCAGGTGAACGCCTGAAGTCTCAAGTATCTTTTTTACTATCAGTGAAATCCGTGTAATCTGTGGCTGTTGTTTGGTTGCGGCTTTGCCGCGCTGTGCTAGTCCGTGGTTGGCTTTATATTTATTCCAACCTGAAGAAGATGGTAATTATCCCCCACTGCTCTATTTGAGCCACATCCGGAGGCAGAGGGGCAAATATCCATCTCTTTACGGCATCAATTGCCACCCGGTCAAGGCCGGTTTGACCGGAGGTCCTTTCCACATAGACATTATCCTTGACGAACCCATTCGGATTCACCGTTAGGTGGAGATCTACTCTCCCCTCTATCCCCTTCCTCCTCGCCCATTCAGGATACTCTGGGGCAAAGGACTTTAAGATCTTTCTGCCCGAAAGTGGTCCAGACAGCCTCATCGTCACCCCTCGGCCAGACTTGAGGTTTCCTCCCTTCTCTTCCCTCTGTGATTTAACAACTACCTGGGCATCAACCTCTTCGCTCAGCATCTTCAATCTCTTGGCTTTCGGGATTATCACTTCCGAATTCCCTCTCCTTCCCGTAGGATTTCCACCCCCTCCCCCAGAACCAGTTCCCCCATAGTTCAATAGAGTGCCCCGTCCCCCACCTCCGCCACCATCTGGAATGTCGACCAGATCCCCTGAACTTGCCAGAGGAGGGATAACCGGCTCCTCCAGACCCTTCTCCTCTTTGGTCAATATCCCCCCCACAAAGTGCTTGTTTCCTGACTCTAATCCGCCTACCGGAATCTTCACTGCCATCTCTATATCTGCGTTCTCCATCTTCGGCAGATCCTCCTCTACCTCAAATGGGAGGTCTCTAAGATTAACCTCCGCTTTTCTTCCCACCAGTCTCCCTTGGGCAATTGTCGATCTCTTCCTTGGCTGACTGCTTACCCTCACATCCTGGTCAACATCTATTAGATCTTCCACCTTTCTGGTGTGGGAGGCAAATGTCCTCTCATCAATTATTCTGCTTCTCCTCCTGAGGCCAGAGGGGTGAGACCTCGGTTTCGCCTCGGCGGGTTCATCCCCTCGGCCCTCCTTGCGGGAGGGGGAGAACATCTTCAATAGGCTGTGGGTGCGGATGGGGATCCTCCTCCTCACTATCTTGCTGGCCACATCCGGCCCATACCTCTCTATGAAGGATACCTCGGTAAGCCTTGAGCCCACAGATCTCTGTTTGGTCCCCCCATTAAAGATCAAGAGGAGGAGGATGGCCAGATGTAGGGTTACTGAGATGAAAAAGGACCTTCTGGTCTCCTTTTTTGTAGAGCCAATGTTCACTTTCCCTTCCCCTTTTTCTGCTCGGTGGCTATTGCTATCCTCTCTGCGCCGCACTCCCTGGCTATAGCTATGATCTTTTCCACCTTCTCATATTTGACCCTCTCGTCTGCCTTTATCACCGCCATCTGTCCTGGATTGGTCTGAAACCTCTCTTTAAGCATATGGGGCAGTTGAGCTAAGGTCACCACCACCTCCCCCACGGCGAGCTCCCCCTCCACCGAGTAGGTGATCTCCACCTTCTCCTGGTCTTTTACCTCACTTGTCGTGGCCTGGGGTAGTTTTACCTTTACCTTAGATTCACCGAGAAAGGGGGAGATGATCATCAGGGTGAGGACGATCACCAAGGAGACATTTATCACCGGCGCTACATCTATATGTGACCTAATCCTGTCTTCCCTCATTGGCTCAGAGCTAACCTCCCTTCTCTTCTCTTTAAGAGGGCCAGTTTCCTCGCCCCACTCTGCTTAGCTATGTCCAGAACCTCCACCACCCTTCCTAAGAGAACATCCCCATCGGGGACGATGATGACCTGTTTGTCGGCCCTCTCCTTGAGAAGTTCCCGCAAAAGAAGCTTAAGATCTCTCCTTTTCTTCACCCGTTCCCTGTTTAAATAGACCTCCTTGGCCGTGAGAACGAGGACTATGGGCTCAGGCCCCTTTGCTGCCTTAACGATCCTTTTATCTTTCACTGCCCTGGTGGAGTTGACCTTAATCCCCGACCACATAATGTAGGGCATAGTGATGAGGAAGATAACGATCAGAGTCATGGTCACATCGGCCAAAGGGGTGATGTTTATGGAAACGATGGACCTATCTTTGAACATTGTGGTTGCCTGCCTCCCTCAACATTGGCCAGAGGTTTGCCCTCGCATCTTCGGCCTCCACATCCATCACCCTGATGCGGCGCATAAAATAGTTGTAAAAGATGGTGGAGACGACAGCAATAATTATCCCGGCTGCTGTGGTAAGAAGTGCCTCGGCTACACCCATAGCCACCACTGCTGAGCCCCCTGAACCGGTAACAGCTATATCGCGAAAGGCCCTGATAATCCCCAAGACAGTGCCGAAGAGCCC
>DAOVCL010000100.1 GCA_030670005.1 Candidatus Zixiibacteriota bacterium
CAGCCGGTATTGAAAGTCCTGAATCATCTATCATAGGCCCCTCTTCGGTCTCTTTAAAACCCTTGACCCCACACAGATACATCCCTGTTCCATTGATAGGATCTTGTCTATGATCTTGGGCATAGTCAAATACTTCCTCAATTGTGTTGACAACAAGCTCAGCATCCAGGTTCTCATCACTGACCCAGATATCAAACCCCGTATTGGCCACATAAAAGGCAATTTTCATCTGCCTTTCTACATCCTCCCCCACTGAAAAAATATCGTAAGAGTCCACTGCAAGAGTATCTGAATCCTGGTAGTCATATTCAATATTCATACACTTCGTCCATGGATTCATCCTTTCAATGGTAATGTACCGCGGTTCCGTCTCTGTCCAGTTGGTTACAATAGTATCCTCATAGTGCTGGATAAACCCTCGCATCTCAAACTTTTCACCATCTACATCAATATCTGGTAGAGCTCCCCCAAACTCAACCGTCTTAACACCAGTGTCATAGTATGGGAAATCAACACAATTGCTCATTGCATATACAGAATCCGCCTTGCGCAATTTAAACAAAATCTTACACCTGCCAGAGGTATAATTCTCAATAGTTGGCTGAAATGAAACCTCAAACCTACTTTGGCTGTTGGGATTATAAGAAGATGGTGGAATACCCCAGAACTCTATTGCTAATTCTCCTCCTCCATCTCCTGGATCGCCCGGGCGAATTGACGGAGCCTCCTTCTTAGAGCATCCAGCACCTAAAGAAAATACCACAAAAAGAGACAAGGAGAACAGAAGAAACCTGAAAATTCCTATCATCTTCACTTTGCCCTTCATATACTATCCCCTTTCTACCTAAAGATCAAACAAAACCCACTTTCCTGAAACCTTTCGCTTAAAACCTCAGGGGAAGATTGAGTAGCTTAAAAAGACAAGAATATGCGCCTTTCTGGTTATACCTATTCAGAGAGGGAGAATATGCATGTGCATCGACATAAACACCCTACCTCTTTTTACAGAAATAATACCCCATTTTTCGAAAGTCAAGAGACATTTTAGGCTTTTTCAAAGAAATTCCCTATCGCAAAATGATAGTGATAGTTTATTCACCCTCTATTGAACCCTCTACATCCCTTATCTCAAAATCCCAGGTTGAACTCACCTCCATACCCACCGGCTTTAGCTCCTTGAACCTGACACTTTTTCTTCTCTCTTGAGAATTGGTGAACAGATCCTTCAATTCCCCCTTAAGCTCCTCTTTCCCCAGACTTTTGCCTCCGCTACCAAAATCAGGAACCATCACCTCGGCTATCTTTTCTGGCTTCTGCTGCTTTACCCCTTTCCTAAGCAGGTCTATTAAAAGGTAGATCTTCTGCTTGTCAGAAAGCCTCACAGTATAGGGCCCATTGGGCTTGGAGTCTGCATAAGAAAAAGAAGCAAAAGTGTTTAGCAGAAGGAAGAAAGCTGATAAGAAGAGCGCTATTTTAAGAAACTTATTGGACATCATAGAGAAACTTGAGGGTTGGGGTCAGGTCTTCATTCTACACTTTTCGAAATCCCTTTTCAATTGAGTCCAAAGGGATAAAGGGGTCAGGTCTACACATTTGACAATCCAATTTCTTCCTCCCATTCTCGTAACCGGTCAGCCCCGTTCCGACGGGATTCCTGGCGGAAGAGGTAACTCCTGACAGCACATTTTCGATTGGCATCGGGAGATGCCGCCCACAACTTCTACCCGGCTTTAGCTGGGGTAACCTCGTCTGGGCTTTAGCCCTCAATAAGGAGGGCCTGAAAGGCCCTTAACCCTGCACTAAAGTGCGGTAGAATTTCCTGATACAGCCAAAGAAAAACCGACCTGCTTAACTTTACACTATGGCAAATCGGCTGTTTCTTCCTATTGGACTCCAGCTTGGAATTAACCGCTGAAGAGCTATTGTTCCTTGCCTCCCAACTCACCCCACCTTTCCCTGTCTGTAAGGTAAGGTTTCCCATCATTAGGAGCCTTTTTGTCAAAATAATGGGTCAAATTCACTTTGTCAAGGAATTTTTGTCAGTGTGCACAGAAGGGCCTAGAGGCCCTTAACCCGCACTAAAGTGCGGTAGAAGTTAAAGATTGCTTCGGCCTGCCACTTCGCTATCGCTGGAGGCAAGTCTTGCAATGACGGGCAAAAATAGTGAGGGTTGGGGTCAGGTCTTCATTCTACACTTTTCGAAATCCCTTTTCAATTGAGTCCAATACCGGGTGGCAGAAGCCCCCTTCTGCCACCCTTCCCTTTTTGCCGTCAGAATCGGGGTTCTGACGGCTCAGGGTTTAGATGGGGCCCTAAAGCGCCCTTGGCCCGCATTAAAATGCGGTAGAAGTTAGAGATTGCTTCGGCTTGCCACTTTCCCCTCACTTCGTTCGGGGCTTCGGCTGGAGGCAAGCCTCGCGATGACAAATGAAATACCAACATGTAACCTGAGTAATAACTCCTGACAGCACACTGTTGATGCGGATATACTTTCACCCCCTCCTTTGTCCTCCCCCATCAAGGGGGAGGAGACTGTCTTCGATGCCTCGCCCTGTGGTGGGGGTTATCCTGATCATCCTGTCAATCCTGTCTAAAAGTTGAAATTCCCAAGCTTAAGGGAATTTTTGGGTTGACCTGAGAGGGGGAAATTGTTACCATTGGGCATCGGAGGTCAATCTATGAAAGCTGTGATTATGGCCGGGGGGCTGGGGACAAGGCTCCACCCCCTCACCGTAAATCTGCCCAAACCACTGGTTCCTGTGGTAAACAGACCCTTATTGGAACACCTGATTCTGCATCTAAAGAGCCAGGGCATCACGCAGTTTATCCTGCCCCTCTTCTTCCAACCAGAGAGGATAAAGGATTTCCTGGGAGATGGTGAGAGGCTGGGAGCAGAGGTTACCTACCTGGAACCTCAAGAGGATTATGGCACTGCCGGATGTGTGAAATATGCGGAGCATCTTTTGAATAGCACATTTCTGGTGGCCAGTGGTGACCTTCTCACCGACTTCAACCTAAAAGAGATTATCTCCTTCCACAGAGAGAAGAAAGCAAGTTTTACCGTGACCCTTACCAGGGTCAAAGATCCCCTCGCCTATGGGGTGGTGATCACGGACAAGGGGGGAAGGATAATCCAGTATTTAGAGAAACCCTCCTGGGGTGAGGTATTCAGCGATACCATAAACTGTGGCATCTATGTGGTAGAACCTGAAGTCCTGGCCAGGATACCTCCCAACCAGCCCTTTGACTTCAGCAATGATCTCTTTCCTTCCCTGCTCAAGGAGGATTTTCCCCTCTATGGCTTTGTTGGCACAGGTTATTGGAGGGATGTGGGGAACATAGATGATTACAGGTTAGCCAACTGGGAGCTCCTGAAGGGGAAAGCACAACTGCCTTTTAAGGGGGAGTTCACCCACAGGGAGGGAGCAGAGGTATGGATGGCTGAAGGGGTGGAGGTGGAAGAGGGGGTTGTGTTTAACGGAAGAGTAGTAGTTGGGGAGAAGAGCAAACTTAAAAGGGGGGCCAAGATCTCCTCCTCAATTATTGGCCCGGGATGTCTGATGAGAGAGGAAGCTGAGATAGAGAGATCTATTCTCTTCTCCGGGGTAAGGATAGGGGAAAGAGCAAAACTGAAGGGGACCATCTTAGGCTCTCGGGCAGAGGTGGGGCCCGAAGCCATCCTCTCCCACTCCTCGGTAGTGGGTGATGATTGTCTCATTGGCCGGGAAGCCCTGATTAAGGAGAATGTGAGGATATGGCCAGCTAAAAGGGTTGAGGCCGGCTCCACCCTCTCCTCGGCCCTGGTCTGGGGCCAAAGGTGGAATAGGGAGCTTTTCACTGAAGCTAAGGTTAGTGGTATCTCCAATTTAGAGCTCACCCCTGAGTTTGCCGCCAAACTGGGGGCGGCTACGGGGGCATTCTGGGGTAAGGGCCATTGGGTGGCTATTACTCAGGATCCAAGCAGTTCATCTCAGATGATTAGTAGGGCCCTGATCAGTGGGCTCCTCTCCTCGGGTATGATCGTCGACGACCTGGGATTTTTGCCTCTTCCCTTGCTTAGGTTCGAACTGAAATGGGGGAAGGAAACCGCTGGGGTACACATCCGTCAGTCCCCCTATGAAGAGAGGATCTCAGACATAATATTCTTCGATCAGGATGGAAAGGACCTCTCCCTGCGTCGGAGCAAATCTATCGAAAGACTGTTCTTCCGAGAGGATTTCCCTCGCCCTTCCTTTGAGGCAATTGGAACCCTGCAGCATTCCAGCCAGGTAAAGGAATTATACCGGGAGAAGTTTCTGGAGGCTATGGATCTTCCCTTTTTGGCCTCCAAGAAACCCAAGCTGGTGATTGATTATTCCCACGGTTCTGCCGCCACCGTCTTCCCTCCCATTTTGGGGAACTTAGGATGTGAGGTCGTCTCCCTGAATGCCTACTTAGACCCCCAGAGGCTCACTCGCAGCCAAGAAAGCTTTGAAAGTTCCTTGAACCAGCTCTCCTCCATAGTGACCTCCATAGGAGCCGAGATGGGTTTCCTCTTAGATGTTGTTGCTGAGAGGCTCTATATAGTTGACTCCTCAGGTCATCTCTTAAGCAACGATATGGCCCTGGTTCTGGTAACCTCCCTCTTCCTCGAGGTATATACCCCTGAGAAGATCGCTGTCCCCATCACCGCCTCGCGGGAGGTGGAGAGAATAGCCGAGAAGAGAGGGGTAGAGGTGATCAGGACAAGGGATGATCACCGGGCAATGATGGAGGCCGCCGAGATAGAGAAGGTTGACTTTGTGGGCGGAACCAGGGGGGGATTTATCTATCCCGATTTTCAGGTGGGATGTGATGCGATGTTTGCCACAGTCAAGATATTGGAGCTTCTGGCCAAGAGTGGCAGAAAGATAGAGGAGTTAGTGGAAGGAATTGGGAAACTGAAGTTGGTAAAGAGGGAGGTATTCTGCCCGCGGGAGAGAAAGGGGAGGGTAATGCGTGCCCTAATGAAGGAGACAGAGGATATATCCAGAGATCTAATTGATGGGATTAGACTTCACTACCCCGGGGGATGGGTTCTCCTTCTGCCTGACCCACGTCGACCGTACTTCAAGGTCTTGGCCGAGTTCGATGATTATCAAGAAGGGGAAAGATTTACTAAGGAGTACATTGAGAAGATAAAGTTCTTTCAAGAGAAAGGGAATGGAGATTGAAAAACATAGCGGTTGTGGGAACTGGTTATGTCGGTCTGGTGACCGGGGTCTGTCTGGCCGATTTCGGAAATAAGGTGATCTGTGTGGACAATGACCCCAAGAAGATTGAACTACTGAAGGGGGGGACTATCCCCTTCTATGAGCCTGGGTTAGAGGAGATGGTGAGGATAAACACCTCCAAGGGGAGATTGGAATTCTCCCTTGACCTCTCCTATGGGGTAAAGGAATCGGAGGTGATCTACCTGGCCGTAGGAACTCCGTCCCGGTCAGATGGGGGTGTTGATTTGAGGGACTTTTTCCAGGCGGTGGAGGAGATTGCCCCTTTGATCGATAGCTATAGGGTTATTGTGGACAAAAGCACAGTTCCCGTAGGGACGGCCCGCAGGGTAAAGAAGATCTTGGAAGGTGGGGCAAAAAAGGGGAAAGAGTTCGATGTCGTCTCCAACCCAGAATTTCTCAGGGAGGGATCGGCCATAGGGGATTTTATGCGGCCCAATCGAGTGGTTGTGGGAGGGGAAAGTGAGAGGGCCTTTGAGATAATGGCTGAGATCTATCGTCCCCTCTATCTTCTGGAGACCCCAATTATCAGGACCAACTGGGAGACGGCAGAGCTGATAAAGTATGCCTCCAATGCCTTCTTGGCCACCAAGATTTCTTTCATAAACGAGATGGCCAACCTCTGCGAGAGGGTGGGAGCGGATGTGCAGGTGGTGGCCAGGGGTATGGGCCTGGATGGGAGGATAGGCACGAAGTTCCTCCATACCGGGCCTGGGTTTGGTGGCTCCTGTTTTCCCAAGGATACTATGGCCTTAGCCTCCATAGCAAAAGATAATGGAATGGAGGCCCGGATAGTTCAGGCCACAATAGAAGTGAACCTCGCACAGAGGAAGGGGATGGTGGAGAGGGTGAAAAGGGCATTGGGGGAGATCAGGGGGAAGCAGATAGCAGTTCTGGGACTGGCCTTCAAGCCAAACACAGACGATATAAGGGATTCCCCCTCCATATACTTGATTGAGGAACTCCTAAAGATGGGTGCTCGGATAAGGGCTTATGATCCTATGGCTATGGAGAATGCCCGCGGGGTCTTAGATGGGGTCGAGTTTACATCTGATCCATACTCCGCCTGCCAGGAGGCAGATCTGGCCGTGATTATGACCGAATGGAATGAACTGCGGGAGTTGAATATGGAAAGGATAGGGGAACTTTTGAAGAGGCCCATCCTTCTGGATACCAGGGACATCTACGATCCTGGGGAGATGAGGAGGTTGGGATTCACATATTATTCCATAGGCAGGGGGTAAGATGAGAGAGGCCAAGATCAAGGGGATAAGTGATGAGGTCACCAGCTTGCTTCAATCTGGGGGGATCAAGCCCTCTAAGCCAGAGAGACCGAAGCTTGAGCCCATCTCCATCAAGACCAGATGGGAAATGGCCAGGCTGATAGACCACACCCTGCTTAAGCCCCAGGCCACAAGAGGTGATATAGAGAGGCTCTGTCAGGAGGCAAGGAAATTCTCCTTTGCCTCGGTCTGTGTCAACCCCTGCTTTATCCCCCAATGCGTTGATAGCTTACAGGATAGTGGGATAAGGGTCTGTTCAGTGGCTGGTTTCCCCTTGGGGGCAAACCTTCCAGAAGTTAAGGCCTTAGAGACGAAGAGGGCAGTCGACCAGGGGGCTCAGGAGGTGGATATGGTGATGAACCTGGGAGCACTGAAGTCAAATGACCTCATCCATCTTGCCCGGGATATGGAGGCCGTTCTCCAGGCCGCTGGGCCAAAGACTCTGGTGAAAGTCATCATTGAAGCGGCCCTCTTAAGCGATGAGGAGAAGGTAAAGGCCTGTGCCGTTGCCCAATGGGTAGGGGCAGACTTCGTGAAAACATCCACTGGCTTTGGCCCCCATGGTGCTACAGTCTCTGATGTGGCCCTGATGAGGAAGACCGTTGGTTGGGGGATGGGGGTGAAAGCAGCCGGAGGGATAAGGGACTTTCAGGCCGCGCTCCAAATGGTAGAGGCCGGGGCCAGCCGCATAGGAACAAGCTCAGGGGTAAGGATCGTAGGGGGAGAATGAGGGAAAAGGCGTGGACCTGGGATGAGGTTTATATAGTTTTTAAGAAAATGTTTTTGGGGTAAAAAGGTTCAATTTCGAAATCCGAAACATATGACCTGGGAGATTTTACCCTTCATTCGCAACGAATACCGTCCCGCTTAAGACTGAATAAAGTTTTGAAAATTTGGTATTTGAATTTCAGATTTGTTTCGAGTTTCGATATTCGTATTTCGGATTTA
>DAOVCL010000046.1 GCA_030670005.1 Candidatus Zixiibacteriota bacterium
GTCTGCCGCAACAATTCTTATACTTCTTTCCAGATCCACAAGGGCAGGGATCGTTCCTCCCCACCTTCTTCCTCACCCTTACCGGAGTTGGCTTACCGGTGGGGGAAGGGGGGGAAACGAACCCCTGGGCCCGGGGATGCAGCTCCCTCACCTCCTCCGGCTGGCTGGGAGCAACCAGGGGTCTTATCTGGGCCTTGAATATAACTTCGAGCACCTCCTGATTTATCTGATCAAGAAGGCCCAGGAACATATCGAAGGCCTCCCGTTTATATTCTACCAGGGGGTCCTTCTGTCCGTAGGCCCTCAGTCCTATCCCCTCCTTCAACTGGTCAAGCTCGTAGAGGTGCTCCTTCCACCGCTCATCGATCACCTGCAGGGTGGCCAGCCTCTCTAATTGTCTGAGCTGTTCGGCTCCCAGCTCGGCTTCCCTCCTCTGGTAGGCGGCCAGAACATCTTCCTTTATCAGCTCTTTCAGCCTCAAATCCTTTCCCTTCTTGCCCTTAATCTCACCGAAGTCAGCCTCCACAAGGAACAACCTCCTCAGTTCCTCCTTTAACCCCCCCAAGTCCCACTCCTCTGGATAGAGCTTTGGGTCCACATAGGAGTTAATCTTGTTTTCCAGCACCTCATCTATCATCTCCTCTATATCCTGATGGAGATCCTCCCCCTCTAAGGCGTGGAGCCTACGATCATAGATCACCTCCCTCTGACGGTTCATCACATCATCATACTCCAAGAGGTGCTTCCTGATGGAGAAGTTCTGGGCCTCAACCCTCTTCTGCGCCCTCTGGATGGCCCTGGTGACCATAGGATGTCTGATCACCTCCCCCTCCTCTACCCCTAACTTATCCATCACGGCGGCTATCCTCTCCGAGCCGAAGAGCCTCATCAGATCATCCTCTAAGGAGAGGTAGAAGCGGGAGGAGCCGGGGTCTCCCTGCCGACCGCTTCTTCCCCGCAACTGGCGGTCAATGCGGCGGGCCTCATGTCGTTCGGTGCCGATGATGCGTAGGCCACAGGGGACATCCTCCCCACAACTGAGCTCATCATAGTAAGGGCAGACTTCGCCCTCTTCGGGGGAGGCAACAACCTTACAACCTGGGTGCTTGACCACCCCTGGCCCCAGCTTTATATCGGTTCCCCTACCGGCCATATTGGTGGCAATGGTCACCGCCCCCTTCTGGCCGGCCAGGGAAACTATCTCTGCCTCCCTCTGGTGATGCTTGGCGTTGAGCACCGAATGGGGTATGCCCCGATGACGGAGCATGCGGGAGAGGGTCTCAGAAACCTCCACAGAGACCGTTCCCACCAGAACAGGGTGTCCCTGCTGGTGGAGCTTAGCCACCTCCTCGATGATGGCGTTATACTTCTCTCTCCTTGTGCGGAAGATCACATCATCATAGTCGACCCTGCGCACGGGCTCATTGGTGGGGGTGACTGCCACAGCTAGGTCGTATATGTCCCAGAACTCGCTTGCCTCTGTCTCCGCTGTGCCGGTCATCCCGGCCAGCTTATCATAAAGCCGGAAGTAGTTCTGCAGGGTAATGGTGGCCAAGGTCTGGGTCTCCCTCTCGATCCTTACCCCTTCCTTGGCCTCCAAGGCCTGATGAAGGCCATCTGAGTATCTCCTCCCGGGAAGGAGTCGGCCGGTGAACTCATCAACTATCATCACCTTGCCATCTTGGACCACATAATCCTTATCCTTCTCAAAGTGGGAATAGGCCTTAAGCAGTTGGTTGATGTTGTGGATCTTCTCGCTCCTCTCGGCGTACTCCCTATGGAGCTTATCCTTTAGTCTCTCCCTATCCGTTTTGGAAAGGGATTCATCTGAATCGATGCGGTGGACCTCCACGCTCAGATCGGGCAGGAGGAAAAGCTCCCTCTGCTTAGAAGTCTGAGAGGTCAAAAACTCGATCCCCTTCTCCATAAGATTAATGCTATTCTCCCTTTCATCAATGCTGAAATAGAGTTGCTCATCTATCTCCCCCATCCGTTTGTCCCGCAGGTAATCGTTCTCCACCCTCCCGATGAGCTTCTTCACCCCCTGCTCCTTCAAAAGCTTCGTCAACCTCTTATTCTTGGGAGCCCCTCGGGTGGCAGCCAGCAGTTTAACCCCGGCCTCATAATCCTTCCCCTCCCTGAGGAGCTCCTCCCCTTCGGCCACCAGCCGGTTGACCAGCGGGTTCTGCTTTCTTCTCACCAACTCCCTCACCTGGGGATGTAGCTCATCATACCTGTGAGTGGAGACTGAGACCGGGCCAGAGATAATCAGGGGAGTTCTGGCCTCATCGATGAGGACCGAGTCCACCTCATCAACGATAGCATAGTAGTGGCCCCTCTGCACCCTGTCCTCTAGCCGGATGGACATATTGTCCCTCAGATAGTCGAAGCCAAATTCATTGTTTGTGCCATAGGTTATGTCACAATTATACTGGGCCTTTCTCTCCTCGGAGTCCATTTGGTTTTGGATACATCCCACAGAGAGGCCCAAGAACTCGTAGATTTTCCCCATCCATTGGGCATCTCGGCGGGCAAGGTAGTCGTTAACGGTAACCAGGTGCACCCCTTTACCAGTGAGAGCGTTGAGGTAGATGGGCATAGTGGCCACCAGGGTCTTTCCCTCACCCGTGGCCATCTCAGCGATCTTCCCCTGATGGAGGACAACCGCCCCCACAAGCTGCACATCGAAGGGGATCATATCCCATTCGATCTCAATGCCACTGACATCCCAACGTTTTCCCACCAACCGACGGCAGGTCTCCTTGACCACAGCAAAGGCCTCCGGCAGGAGGTCATCGAGGGTCTCCCCCTGGGATAGCCTCTCCTTGAACTCCTCGGTCTTGGCGGAGAGCTCCTCATCGGAGAGCTTCTCCAGCCCCTCGCAGATGGAGTTTATCTCCTCCACTAAAGGGAGTATCTTCTTTACATCCCTCTCTTGCTTGGAGCCGAAGATCTTTGTCAGCACGTGGCCAAACATCTCATATTAAAGATAAACCCCTGGGGGAAATTTGGCAAGCCTTTTTTAGGGGGGATTTGACCAAGAACTATGTGGGAGAGGTCTCTCTGCTCGTTGGGGATGTTATCATCCCCAATTGTCATTGCGAGGGCGGAAGCCCGAAGCAATCTCCCTGGGAATAGCGGATTACTCCGCTCTTGTGCTGTCAGGGCTCCTGCCCCGACTGAAATAAACCGTAGCGCCCCATTTTACATGGGGCGTTCTTTCCTTATCCCTAACCCTCTGATGGGCCTGGGGGGAGAGAGGTCTCCAATGTTAAACCTCCCGCAGATTCCAAATCTGCGGGAGGTTCATTTTATAAAGCCCACGTCCGGATAGCCAGACAGTTGAATCACGACTACGTGAATCAGACATTAGAGAATCTCTAACTACCGATCCCTGACTATTGACCTCTATCTGCTGATCCTTGACCCCTGACTACTGATCTCTGACCTCTGTAAACTGTTACCCTCGTTTTATTCCCCAGAGTTGTGTGAGGCAGTCTCTATCTCTCATCTCTATCTGATCAGTACGAGCTTCCTCGTCTCCACAAAATCCCCAGCCTTCAGCCGATAAAAGTAAATGCCGCTGGAGAAAGAACTCGCATCCCACCTGGCAACCTTATATCCGGCTTTTTGCTTTCCATCAACCAAACTTGCCACTTTCTAACCGAAGATGGTGTAAACTTCCAGTCTAACCTGAGTAGCCTCCTAAAAACCGCAGCAGCTTACCTTGTCGGTCTCTGTATGAAGGCGTGACTTGGAGGGCCATTGATCTTCCACCGACATCCCTCGGCGGGACATGCCACTTTTACTTAGTGACAGTTACGGTACGAGAGTGAACGGTTACAACGCCCGTAAAACAGTTGATGATGACATCCAGCACAGACTGCTCCGTCCTGATCTTATAATCCTCTACACCTTTAGCCATCTCTGCTGTATCAACATCATTTATGGGAACCAATCCCCACAGAACGTACCACTGGCGTTTTTGAATCATCTCGTCCCCTTGGGGACCGTCACCCACCTTGTGAATGTGAGCTGCACACCCCACAAGAGACAGTATAAAAAGGAACAAAAGAAAGGCTGATACTGCTCTCTTAAACATAATCACCTCCTCTCGTTAAGGAAACCCCTGGAAAGAGCCGATGGAAGACTCAATGGCCTTTATCTGCTGACGATAGACCGAATGAGGCACTACGTAATCGATCTGAAAGGGCCGCTTTTGGGGACCGTAACACAGCAATTTGAATATGATCCGTTCGCCATCGGTGATGAGAAACTGAAAGACGTTTATATCGTCAATTCGAAATGCCCCCTCCTTCATTTTCACACTGGGAAATTTTGTCTTAAGTAGCGATCGGTATTCTCCCAATGGACTGAGGATCTGGTCGCTCAAATCTAAACCGGTTAACCGTGACAAGCTGCAGGAACTTCCGTTCTGTAAATTGATGAAGAACTGGATCGGCATCACTTGAATATTGTCCTGTTGCCCCATCGCAGCTAAAAGCCTCTTCTTGGCCTCCTCCATTGTCGTGTCAGGTACTTGCTCCCATCCTATCGGCGGATGAAAGGCAAACCCCAGAGTTGAATCCAGGAAAGAGGGACCCAAAAGCGATTCGTCAACCTCAAAGGATAGTGTCTCAATGTGCTGACGGGGTTCGTTTCCCCTACTACAGGTGATTACTAAGGCCAGGGCAAAGGTAATGGCCAGACAGTTCCATTTCATTAACATAGCTTGCTCACCTATTTTCGTTCCCCAATTCATTTCGGTATCATTCGCATATATGTGTCGAAATCGTTAAACTATAACACAAAAGTTAAAACAGGTCAAGTCAAAAGTTGACTGAGAACCCCACGAGGTTACCACCCTCGATATCATCTGCCCCCCCAGTAACAAGAGGATAGGCTTTTTAACCTTGACAGGGGAAAACCGCTTTGCTAACTTAACTTTTGGATAAGTAGCCATTATGAAGAATCTTTTGGATGATCTCAATCCGGCCCAGAGGGAGGCAGTGGAGCAAACAGAGGGTCCCCTTCTGGTCTTGGCCGGGGCAGGAAGCGGCAAGACGAGGGCTCTCACCTACCGGGTGGCCTATCTTGTTGACCATAAGGGTGTCAGCCCCAATAACATACTGGCTGTTACCTTCACCAATAAGGCGGCCCGGGAGATGAAGGAGAGGATCAGTAAACTCCTGCCCCGAGGAGTGGTAAGTCCCTGGGTGGCTACTATTCACTCCACCTGCGCCAGGATCCTGAGGCGACACATTGATCTAATGGGGTTTAATCCTGGGTTTACCATCTATGACGATGATGACCAGCTCTCCCTGATCAAGGGGCTGATGAAGGAGTTGGAGCTCCCTACTTTAAGGTTTTCCCCATCTGCGGTGAGGGCCAGGATCGAATGGGCCAAAAACAACCTCATCGGGGAGGGGGAATACGGAAGGGAGAGCAGGGACTATATGGAAAGGGTAGTGGCCGAGGTCTACGAGCATTATCAGAGGAGGCTGCGTGACTATGGTGCCTTGGACTTCTCCGACCTGATAATGAAGGCCGTTGAGCTCTTCACATCCTTCCCTGATGTTTTGAGTCACTATCAGGAGAGGTTCAGATATATCCTGGTGGATGAATACCAGGATACCAACCACGCCCAATACAGGTGGCTCAACCTTCTGGCCTCGGCCCATCGTAACCTCTGTGTGGTAGGGGATGACGATCAGTCCATTTATGGATGGAGGGGAGCAGATATAAGGAACATCCTCGAGTTTGAGAAGGATTATCCCCAGGCCAAAGTGGTCAGGTTGGAGAGGAACTACCGCTCCACCCAGATGATCTTACAGGCAGCAGGCTCCGTGGTGGGGAACAACTTAGGGCGAAAGGGAAAAACGCTTTGGACTGAGAGGAAGGGGGGAGAGAGGATTTCCCTCTATGGTTGCGGGGATGAGAGGGAGGAGGCAGCCTCCATTCTGCAGGTTATCAAAGATCTGCGGAGAGAGGAGGGGGAGGGATATGGGAATTTCGTCATCCTTTACCGCACAAACGCCCAATCCAGAATTTTAGAGGAAGAGTTCAGAAGGGAGACCATCCCCTATATCATCGTGGGAGGGGTAAGATTCTATGAGAGGAGGGAGGTGAAGGACATCTTGGCCTACCTCAGGGTTATCGCTAACCCCCTGGATGAGGTTAGCCTTCTGAGGATAATTAATGTCCCCCACAGGGGGATCGGTGAGGGGACGAGATTAAAGATCGCCAGGTATGCCCGGGATCATAACCTCCCTTTCTTTGAGGCTATGCAAAGGGTTGATGAGCTGAAGGGACTTCAAACCTCCTATCGGAGAGCAGTGAAGGGATTTGTGGAGTTGATAACCGAGTTGCAGGCTGAATCCAGAAAAATCCCTCTACCCCAACTGGTGGAGAGAACCATTAACCAAACAGGCTATCTGCCCCTGCTGGAGTCTCAGGGGACCTTGGAGGCCCAGGGGAGGGTAGAGAACATAAAGGAACTTCTCAACGCCACTAAGGACTTTGCCGAGAGGAGCCCAGAGCCATCTCTACAATCCTATCTGGAGGAGGTCTCCCTGATTACGGATATTGATAGCTGGAACGGAACCTCTCAGGCAGTTACCCTGATGACCCTGCACAATGCCAAGGGGCTGGAGTTCTCAGTGGTCTTCATCTGTGGGCTGGAGGAGGGGCTTCTTCCTGTTACCCATTCCCTGGATAGCCCAGAGAGGCTGGAGGAGGAGAGAAGGCTCTTCTATGTGGGCCTCACCCGGGCCAAGGATAGGGTCATCCTCACCTATGCCAAAAGGAGGAGGAGGTATGAGGGAAGCTACGGCAGTCCCCCTTCCCGCTTTTTGATGGAGATCCCCGAGGATCTTCTGGAAAGGAAGAGCCCCAGTTGGGGGCTGACCACAAGAGAGGAAGGTGATCTTTTTCCATTGCCCTTGAAGAGGGGAAGCGTGGTTAGGCATCCATCCTGGGGGGAAGGGATAGTTATGAAAACGGAAGGCTCGGATGAGAACCTTAAGTTAACCGTTATGTTCCCTGGTCACAGACTAAAGAAGATCCTGGTCAAATATGCCGACCTGGAGATAATCTCCTACTGAGGGTCTAGCGAAGCTTCACCTCCAACCGTCGAGCTATAACAGCATAAACTGGGCGAAGCTTCGAATGCAAAATGAAAAATTTAGAATTAAGAATGAAAAAACATAAAGGTGTGGGGCCTGGCCCTAACTCATTGTTCACCTTTTTCTTCCTACCTCAAAAGCTTGACACAAATTTTAAGATCTTGCCGTATGAAGGAGGCTAGTCAGGAAGATGAGGGTCAGGTCCTCAAAATTCATTCTATCGCTCCGCCCAAATCCCGACAGCTTGGGACTTCGCCTACTCCGTGCCTCAGTGGCTGAAATCGAGGGCCGCAATTTTATCACTACAAATTAGGAGGGTAATTCTGTGAAAAAGGGTGATATCCAAAACCAATGGGACAAAGCTACAGAAGGGTGGGTTTTTTTTGTGCGCACTGGTAAGGATTATTACCGAGATGAAATGAACAACCCAGCGATGTTTGAGCTATTGGGGAATATTCGTGGAAAGAGAGTCTTAGATTTGGCGTGTGGGGAAGGATACAACTGTAGAATTATGGCAAGGAAAGGGGCGAAAGTTAGCGGCGTAGATTTCTCAAAAAAGATGATTGAATTTGCGGTCCAGCAGGAGAAAAAAGAGAAACTCGGAATTGATTACTATGTTTTGGATGCTGGCAATTTGCATATATTCAAAAACAACACATTCGATATCGTAGCAGGTTTTATGGCGCTTCAGGATATCGAAAATTATCAAGATGCTGCTAAAGAAGCTTGTAGAGTCTTGAGAAAACGTGGACGCCTTGTTTTTGTAATACCACATCCATGTTTTGAAACAAGGCTAATAGATGACAAAATTATTGGTGGGTGGGAGTACAAGAAAAGGACTATGGATAAGTCAACCGAGAACGCGCTGCATTATAAAGTAGATAGATATTTTGACACTCAGGTGGATATTATACCATGGGAAATGGAACGTCTAACACAACATTTTAAAACTACAGCATTTCACAGGACCTTATCAAACTATGCAGATGCTCTTCACAATGCGGGACTATTGATTTCAAGATTGAGGGAGCCAAAACCCACAAAAAGAGGGCTTGCGAAATATCCTATGTTGAAACTACACTTAAGGATTCCTCACTCCCTTGTTATTGAAGCAGTGAAATGCTGAGACTCCCTTTTTCAAAATATAGAGCCTCACTTAAGCTATCTCGCAAAGGTTGCAGAATGAAAAAGTTGAAAATGATTGAAGAAAGTATTTATAGAATCCCTCTTGTTTTACCAGAATCGCTTGAGCCACAAAGGGATGGGTTGGAAGAAATATTAGTGGCAGCTCAAAAGCGCTTACGGAATTTTGCCATACAAAATGGCTGGAGTGATCTTGTGAAGGAGAGTTTCGCTGACAGGGCTGAAATCTACGACGAGCAAAATAAATTCATTCAGGCAGTTATTAAAATTACCGGTGATGATCCATCAACTAAATTTCCTAAGGCATTCTCTGCTTGTCTGGAAAAGAGGATATTTATGTCCGTATCACCTGAGCTGTATAGCCGAATTTATCCAGAAGGTATAGAGAACAAATCCTTTGAAAAACTGATCACCCATGAAATGGCTCATAGGCTTCATGTAAGAATTCTTAATGGCAATGAAAACGCTATGGGACCTCTTTGGTTTTTTGAAGGTTTTGCGATATATGCGGCAGATCAGTTTGGAAATTATACCCTGGAGCCTGCTGAAATTCGGCAAATCGTAAGAAACACAAAGAGAGGGAGCTATAAAAAATATGGTGCAGTTTTTCGCTATTTTTTGAAGCGGGTTTCCATTCACGAATTGATAGAACACGCTGGACAGGAGGATTTTCTGAAGTGGTTGCGGCAAATTGAGCATAAGGGAAAATGAGAGATTTATGTGTGCAAGCAGGGTTAAAAAGGATAAGGAGATTCTTGGGAATCAGTCTATGTGATAACTGGTATGAACAGCATTCTTTTGGATGAACCTCTCCAATCTCCTCTTAAGCCACCTCTTTATAGGCAATCTGGTAAAAGGAATCAAGAAAACGAACCCTAATAGGTCAGTGAGCAGGCCTGGGGTTAAGAGGAGAAGACCACCGGAGAGGACAAAGGCCCCATCCAGTAGCCCCTCTGTGGGGATGTTCCCCTGGGAGAGCTGGTCCTTTATCCTCTTGATAACTCCAACACCCTGGCTCTTGGCCAAGGCCGCTCCCAAGAGGGCGGTGACGACCACCAGGGATATGGTTGGCCCTACGCCAATCCAGCGTCCAAGCTTTAGAAGAAGAGCCAGTTCCAGAAGGGGGATGAGAGTAAAGGCCAAGAGGATCTTCCAAAACATAGTGCAAATATAGGAAGAAAATGGCAGATGGCAAGGAAGAAATTGAGTTCGAGGTTGGAGCCACCAAACATTTCATCACGGATAAGCACGGACTAAAACAGGGATCAGTAATCAGTTTACAGGGATCGGGGATCAGAGATAACCAGCAGAAACCTCATTTTTAACTCTTAATTCTCAATTCTTAATTGCTTTTCTCCGTGAGGTTCCGTGGGGATCTGTTACTAATAGGATAAATTGGAGAAGACTTGAAAAGGTTATACCAGCTTAGCCCGGAGTTGTTGAAGGAGTTGATATAGAAACTGAAAATCAAACCTAAGGGGTAGAGGAGAAGAGACGGCTCTCCTTACAAAGATTGGCGCTCCGCAATCCTGCGCTCACTCGGATTGCTCCACTGTCATGATTGAAGTCCCGCACTTATGCATAAATGCGGGACTTCAATCATCCCCCACATTTCGGAATTTCTTAGAAATTCCGAAATGCCAAAGATAGGCCAGATGCTGGTCACCCATTTAGGACTTGACCTCCTTAACCCTTCGGAGGGGCTCAAATTCGACCATGCCAGCCAAAACTCGAAAATGGTTGCCGAAACCAACCTCCTGGATTATATTACCAGAGATAGGGAGATTCTGAGGGTCAAGGTAATCAGGTGGAAAGGTAGATGGAGGAGATAGATCTCTTCGGAAAAAAGGAAGAGGAGGGGCCCGCCCCCTTAGCCGAGAGGATGAGGCCACAGAGCTTAGATGAGTTCGTGGGGCAAGAACACCTCCTACGAAAGGGAAAACCGCTAAGGGAGGCAATCGAATCCGGAAAGATGGGATCGGTGATCTTCTGGGGGCCACCGGGAAGCGGGAAGACCACCCTGGCCCGGCTAATAGCCAAATACACCAACTCCTACTTCATCTCCTTCAGTGCGGTTCTCTCCGGGGTAAAGGAGATAAGAGAGGTTATCAAGGTCTCCCAATATCAGTGGAGGACCCACCAGAGGGAGACAATCCTATTTGTGGATGAGATCCACCGTTTCAACAAGGCCCAGCAGGATGCTTTCCTCCCCTATGTGGAAAAAGGGATCATCACACTCATCGGGGCCACCACCGAAAACCCCTCCTTTGAGGTTATCTCCGCCCTTCTCTCCCGCTGCCAGGTATACACCCTCAATTCCTTATCCCCGGAGGAGATCTTAGTTATCTTGAGGAGAGCCCTTGGGGACAAAAAAAGGGGATTGGGTGGATACACTGCCCAGGTAGAGAATGAGGTCCTAGAGTATTTAGCTCAGATGGCCAATGGCGATGCCAGGGTTGCCCTCACCGGAATAGAGTTTGCCACAATGACAGCCCCCCCCAACAAGGATGGCCAAAAAAGGGTTACCCTCAAGCTAATCCAGGAAACCCTGCAGAAAAAAGTTCTCCTCTATGATAAATCCGGTGAAGAGCACTACAACCTGATCAGTGCTCTCCACAAAAGCCTGCGAGGCTCAGATCCCGATGCCGCCCTCTACTGGTTGACCAGGATGTTAGAGTCCGGTGAAGATCCCCTCTATATCGCCCGGAGGATGGTCAGGTTCGCCTCTGAGGATGTGGGAAATGCCGACCCCAGGGCACTCCAAGTTGCTTTGGCGGCCAAGGACGCCTACCACTTTCTCGGTTCCCCTGAGGGGGAGCTGGCCCTGGCCCAGGCGGCAGTCTATTTGGCCACCACCCCAAAATCCAACGCCGTGGATAGGGCCTTTGTCGCGGTCAAGGAGGATGTGCAGAGGACTCAGGCTATGCCCGTTCCTCTCCATATAAGGAATGCCCCCACAAACTTAATGAAAAAGCTGGGCTATGGGAAGGGTTACAAGTTCCCCCATAACTTCTCTGAGCACTTCGTAGCCCAGGATTATCTCCCGGAGAACCTAAAGGGGAAAAGGTATTACAATCCAACTGGTTCTGGCTTTGAGAAAGAAATTAAGAGAAGAATGGAATATTGGAGGAGATTGAGGAAGGGGGAAAAGGTAAATCCCTCCAAGAAGCCAGATTCTCCTAACTGATGCGATGGCGGAAAGGGTTTCTACCCCCTCAGACAAAGAGTAAAAACCCATAAAATCTGCCATAAAGATGTTGATCCCTCAATCGTGGAGCATTATCTTTTACCAGAAAGGGGCTAAGAGATTAAAGAAAAAAAGAGGATATTGGCTGTAGACTTCGGGGAAAAGAGGGTCGGCCTTGCCTTAAGCGATCCTTTGGGCCTTACCGCCCAAGGGATGGAGACCTTGGAACCCAGGGATGAAGAGGAACTCCTGGTGAAGGTAGAGGAGATGGTGGCTGAGAAGGGGATAAGAAAGATAGTAG